>JAUWLI010000153.1 GCA_030613765.1 Phycisphaerae bacterium | reverse complement strand
TATTTGCTCGGCTCTATACCTTTTGGAGTTATTATTGCCAAAGCCAAAGGTAAAGACCTTCGCAGTATCGGCTCAGGAAATATCGGTGCAACAAATGTTGCACGTGCTCTTGGTAGAAGATGGGCCTATTTTTGTTTCGTGCTCGATGTGCTTAAAGGCCTGGCCCCAATGTTGCTCGTCAGGGCCCTTATAGAAGTGCCCAATCCAACTCCCAGTTTGCTTACTTTATGGCTTTTGGTAGGTTGTGCCTCTATTTGTGGCCATATCTTCCCCATATACCTGAAATTCAAAGGCGGTAAAGGAGTTGCAACCAGCCTCGGCGTAGCACTTGGCCTATGGCCTTATTATACAATTTGCGCCTCACTTGTTTTTGTAATCTGGATCCTCGTCGTTCTGGTATCTCGGTATGTTTCCCTGGCTTCGATTACCGCTTCCATTGCTTTTCCTCTCATATTGGTTTTGGCGATAGTGGTGACACCCGGTTGGGATTTTGTTACTCTCTGGCCATTACTTATTGCGGCAACTGCAATACCGCTGATGGTTTTTCTTCGGCACAGAGAAAATATAAAAAGACTGCTTGCAGGAACCGAAAACAAAGTCTTTAAACGCCAGGCCTCCGGTGAAGATTTAGGTTCTTCTTCTTAAAATAATGTACCTATACCGAGAAGCAAAAGCGCAGCCGGCTCAGTGATGAAAACAGCTTCTATTTTACGTTGGGTGGCATGTTCCAAAAAGGCGGGTCGTCAAACTGGATTGCAACACGGTGCCGGCTTTCATTCAATTCATTGATTCGGAAAACACAACCCGCGCGAGTAATTTCACGCATATCAGAGCAGTCTCTGCCATAACGGGGAACGCTGAAGCGCATAGTTAATTGTTGACCTACAGATGGGCAGTTCACATCGGCATCGCAGATAAAGGCCATCCCCCCGCCGGAAATGTCAACCATAACTGCCTGGACAGACGGTTCGCCTGAGCCTTCGAAGAACCAGACAGGCAGTTCATAGTGCAGTCTTTTTTCCCTTCTTCGCTCTTTAGTTTTCTTCATTATTAATGCCCCTTAACCTGCAACATCTACCCCATTAGATTAAAAATCGGCAGATTTAAGTAGCTGCTTTAGATGATTATTTAGGAGGATTTAACGCGATAATCGGCTTGATTTTGTGATAATTCCTTTCCAGGCCATACCGGTAAGGCTGTGATCAGGGGTAAATTTTGGTTATATGTTTGCCAGACAACTTTTCCGTGGGCCTCGATAATGAAGAGCAGCTTTTGGATGTAAAACAGGTCGGCTTTACACCATGGGACGTCGAGGAAACGCTTGAGCTTTTCGGCGGGCTCGCGAAGAATCAACGCACGGGCTGTGAAGACTTCAGCAGCCATTGTGGGAAACGCAAAAGGACACTCGTTACGCAATAACGTCTCAACATTCCACGCCAGGTACCATGTCGGGCGGTGGTAATCAACGTAGACGTCCATCAGGTATTTATGCGTCTGTGAGGCATAGGCAGAACAAAGACGGCCGATTTCAGGCGTCAGGTGCCTCCAACGGCCAAAAATGGAGCGGAGAACCGGCACCTGCGTTATAAGTCCTCCGCGAGTGTGAGCAAATTCGTATTCCAAACGCTGACGAAAAGCTCTTTGGGCTGTGTTAATCCCCTTTTCGACGGCTTTCTCATCGCGCATCCGCAATGCTATTCGACAGTAGGCAATCAGACCTGCAAGGTAGGCGTTGCGGCAGTCTTCGGCCATTTTGTTCGGAGGCTGATCGATGAATTTTCTCAGGGAATCCCAATCTCGTTCGATTCTGCTCCAGTCACCGGTCACATCTGCCCAAATCCAGAACACATACAATCGGGCCAGGTCACTTCGGACAATGTCATCTCTTACCTGAATCATACTCTCCGGAGGGACATCGTATAAAGAACGAACGGTGCCTTCATCCGGATTGTACCTGCGCTGCCCAACCGGGCCTGCCAAGGGGTCGCCTGCGGAACTCATCTGCGCGACATACTGTTTGACATCACGCCGAAGGTCAGGGTCAATGTACTTATAGGCCAGCGCAAGTGTATAAAGGGTTTCGGTAGGATCGATGAATAAACGATAGGCCTCACGAGGATGCTTGCCAACCGGAAATAGCAGCGGACGCCACTGGTTGGAAATCAGCTCTTTAACGCATTGCGAAAGCTCTTTCTGATAAGGAGCAAACACGCTTCTATCCTGGAACTTGATAATGGGAACTTCCCAAATAAAACGGTTTAGCTCGGCATCCGTCATATCAGAAACTACATTCGCTGCCTGCTGCGTGAGCGGCTGCTGTCGCGTGCCGAGCACTTTTCCCGGCAGACTTTTCAGGACATGGTTGAGACGGCTCATTTCGAGCGTGTCCCAGTCCCATGGGAGCTGCTGAATTTTTTTCCATTCAGCATCAGTCAGTTTAGCAGTTGGTAGCTCGGAGACTTTGGGCGCCCTGCCGTCCGGCAGCATCCTGTAAGCTATCACGGCTGCTCCGGCGTTGATTTCGTGAGTGGGGACGTAATAGAAACTATTGCCGGCGATGGAAATGGGCGTGTCGATTACCGAGCCGCCACCGTAAACAGCAGTTCCGCGCGGTAGCCACTCTTTACCCGCAGGAAGAGATTGGCCACGGAGAATGGCTGCCCATATACCAACAGCTTCACCTGGTTTTAGTTCGTGAATATTGCGACAAAACGGCTCTGAGTACCCTAACAGAGAGTCCAAATCCATACCGTTGACGTTGTCCTGATGGGTGTTGAAGAGGACTCTGCCGCCGATGGTTAGCTGGCACTGCTCATCGTGGACCAGCAGGAGGCTGTCGTGCCAGCCATAGGTGCGTGACTGGTCCATAATTGGAATAATGTAACCGGTGGACGTATCGAGGTATCCGACATTCAGGAAAGGCGAGTAATGCTGGTATCGACTCCGCAGCAAGGCCCGAAACTTGACTACTACCTTACCATCGGGCGTTACGACGGGCGGAGCGCCAGTGCCGTTCATGCTCTCGGCATACACTATCGGGGCAACAAATTTCTGCCTGCCCGTATCCGAGTGCAGGACAAAAAAAGTTTGATAGATCGGCTGTTCAGTCAGACGCTTACGAATGTAACGGAGTTGTGCTTTATAGGTGCCCGGCTTTTGCATTACTTCAAAGTTCTGCAGGCGCAGTTGTTCATTCTCTTCTTTTGTATGACGCCAACTGGCAAAGTCCCCGAATATCTCCCTGACCATATTGTGGAGAATAGGATTGAAGGAATCCAGCGAAATAGAGGGTGTGACGGTAATCATTACCGAGCCATCGGGTGCGACCACGGGATGATAGCCACGAAAACTGACACCGGGAAGCTTTTTGCTCCGCCATAGCCGTATGCCGTTGCGAAAGTTATACGCGTAGACATGCATATCTTCGCTGGCGATATAAATCCGGCCTGTCTCCACATCAAGGGCCGGGCTTGATAGAAGCGGGCCGCCGGTCTTTGCTTTCCACTTTATTCGGCCCGTTTCAGCATCAATAGCGTAAAGCGCGCTATCACGACCGCCGATTACGACCGCACCTTCATAAACTAAAGGTGAATTCCATATTGCCGAGCCTGTTTTAACGGACCAGAGGAGCCTACCATCGTTGGCATTGACAGCGTTGATTTTTCCCTCAGCATTGCCGAAAAAGACTTTGTTGTCATAGACAGCACACGTGTGAAGTATCGCACTACGGATTTTAAATTGCCAAAGGTCTTTGCCTGTGTCACTATCCATTGCATGGAGTTTTCCCACCATCGTTCCGATAAACACTTTGCCATCTGCAATGATTGGCTGCACGCCAGCCATCAAGCCTTCGTCGGGAAATAATCTGTACCATTTACGCTCAAAAGGCGGGCGAATTTCCGTCGAGGTCGCACCGGTCCGCGCTGCATTATGAGCAAGCATGGGCCAATCAGCTTTTGCCTGAGTACGTCCGTAAGAAATGTAAGAAAGGCCCAAGCAGAGAATCAAACTCCCTGCCAACCGTACCGTTCTTGCCTTGTCACTCATAGAATATCGTTTCACGATTTTCATTCGACCTTTATCGGCTTACATAAAGCGTTTAGTGGCTGTTCGATAGTCAGCTTATCTCCAAGAGTCACAGCAAGATTGGGAAGGTCGTATACGGTCAGTGCTCCATGGACTGTATTGGAAAGCTGGTTATAAGAGCGTCCCAACTCGATTAAGTTCGACCACGAGATTAGCGAACGCGCCAACTTGACCGAGCCGAAGAGGTCCGGCTCAAGCACGGCGGCGTGCAGGGCCGGAACACCAACGTGACCAACCGCGATTAGAGACACCGGGCCTGGTTGCGTTTGGCGTAAAAGACGTGTACAGACCAGCAGATCTTCAGCCCTCATGCCGACATAAGAGCGTCCGAGCAGATAAGCCGTGTAGACGTCAATGCCGTCCGAGCCGAAGTGGGGTTTGAAATAGTGCTTTTTGTCATCCTGCTGTGTTTCGCCGGTTCCGCGCAGGTCCACAGCAAGCACGACCTGTCCGGCCTTGACGAGTTTCTCGATTGGTCCAGCCGGTGAGGCATCTGTGCTTTTGCCCTTTTCGTGAACATATAGCACCGCGCCCTGCGACGAGGTCTGATTGGGGACAAACATAAGTGCCGGCAGGTAAATACCTTCTTGAGGTTTGACAATCATTTTCTTAACACGATAGCCGTCTCGCTCAATAACGCCGAACTCCTCAACGTTTGGCTTCGGCAGTTCTCCGAGCTTGCGGATACCAGCAAGCTTACGAACCTGAGTTAAAATTTCGGCATGCTCGGTTGCCGTCCACAGATTCTTTCGGCGCCCGGCCAACTCCTTTTCAAAGTCCCGATTCAAGTCGTACGTTGACCGCGCCCCCTCCAACAGCATCACCTGGCCTTTCGGAGTACATTGAATTTCCTTTTCACTGAGTAACTCAATATCCGGCTCGGTAATCGGCTCATCTACTTTACGCAGCCATCGCGACATCCACCGCACCACGCCTTCTCGCGCCTGCCGGTTGTAATTGTGTCCGGCATCATTCTCTAACAAGTCAATGCGCTCTGCGAATCCCAGGCGTGTGTACAGCCGCTTGGCATAGCGAAATGAGTCCCAGGTCCCCCGGATGTCAAAGAAATCTCTCGTCGCAGCGCAAATCAGTATCGGCGTCGGCGCACGCATCATCAGATAGTCAGCATGGTCCATCCCAAATTCAAGCTGGGCATAGATATTCTGCTCGGCATCCTGTGCCCCGAGGTCCAGGATGCGCTCGTAGAAGTTGGTGATGTAACAACTCGGCGAGGCAGCGATGATGCGGTCGTCCAACGCCATCAGGTACGAGGTCTGGGTGCCGCCGCCGCTGTTGCCTGTGCAGCCGATGCGATTCCGGTCGACCTCCGACCGCGATTGCAGATAGTCTATGCCTCGCATGCCATCCCATATCTCGAACGTTGCTGTGTTTCTACCAAGAAGGATGCTGCCGACGCCGATCATAGTGTGTGCTCGTGTGCCCCACAACTCGGGTAGCTGCGAAAGCAACTGGCTGCGTTCCCCCTGGTCGATTGGGTCAAAAACAAGTGCCGCCATTCCATTGAAGGCCAGCAACGCCCCCATCGTCTGATACGAATCATGCGCCTTGGCGACCTTGGAATGCCCGCACGGCACGAGCACGCCAGGGTAAGGCGGCTTGTGCTTTTTGGCATCGGGCAAAAAAAACGCCGCGGTAACATAGTGCTTTGGCCGGCTCTCGAAGATAATCTTCTCCATATGGTAGCCATCTCGACGGACCACGCCTGTGACCTGTGGATTCAGTGGTGTTCGGTCTGGGAAGCCGCCGAGTACATCAATGAATTTTGCACGAAGACGTTTCTGATACTCGGACACCTGCTCGGCCGTTTTGCGCTGCTCGTAGTCGCGTTTCCATTCCTCGAATTCCCGCTGCGCCTGCTGCCGAAGGTAATGATTCATCATATCGCAGACTGCAACGCCGCCAATAGTCTCAGGCAGAACACGCAGATTTTCATCGGCAGAAACACTGGCAATGCCCACCAAACACAGGCACACAACTACTACAGTTATTCTTTTTCGATTCATACTTGCCTCCTGTAAAATGATATTTTCCTAAAGACGCAATTAACATCCGTTAAAAACGCCGGAATCCTCTGGGCGTAAGTATACCAGAGTCGGACGTTTCATTGCAAGATAATGTATATTCCTTGATTACTATTTTTCGCAGCTATTTGAAAACACAAAAAGTCACACAATTCTGGGCAGTTACTACAGCTATTGGCTATTGCAAACCAATATGATATATGTTATAATAGTAAAACTAATTCGTGTTATTCTGTTTTTAATGCCCACAAGCTATAAAAGGAAAAATTGCGCCCAATGGCCTAAAGCATCAGTGAGGAAGGAGATAGAAAATGCCTAAATCTGTAAAATCCCTATTGTTATCACTGGTATTGATAGCATATTTGACCACATCGGTTTTTGCCCTGCCTCCAATCGTAGGTGACCTGAATGCAGACTACACAGTTGATTTCAAAGACCTGTGGATTTTTGCCCAGCAATGGTTGGATCCAGCCTGTATCATACTTGACTGTGAAGCCAATCTGGATGATGACAACGGGGTAAATATGGCCGATTTGGCTCTGCTGGCACAGAACTGGCAGAAGAAATGTCCCCCCCTGATCATTAGTGAGTTTATGGCAATCAATGAATTTGCACTCTCCACAACGGTCGAGGGTAAACAAGTCTATCCGGACTGGATTGAGATATATAATCCAACGGCCGAAGCCGTCAATCTGGATGACTGGTACCTGACCGACCGGGATGATGAACTCGCCAAGTGGGAATTTCCAGACGTGTCCTTAGCATCCGGTCATTTCCTACGGGTATTCGCATCAGGTATCCAGGGTGAGGACCACCCCGAAAACAATCCGTACATTGATGAGGATGGTTTTTATCACACTAACTTCGAACTAGATGGTGATGGTGAATATCTGGCCCTCGTGTGCCCAAGCTTCGAGGTGGTGCATGAATATAAATCATACGAAAATGGGCAGGACAAGCTTGGTTTTCCACCACAGGGAAAAGACATTTCTTATGGTTTCTATATGAGTGAGCCACAGTATTTCACCTCTCCCACGCCGGGTT
>JAUWLI010000212.1 GCA_030613765.1 Phycisphaerae bacterium | reverse complement strand
AGATTTTTATGGAAGATAACTCCGTCATAGGCGCCGCCTCACTGATAGCAAAATCTGCAACCGGTCCGAAAGATGTGAAAAAAGTCTATGGCGAAGATCTGGGCGAAAAGCTCACCTCCTCCTGGCGTTCTCATCTTGCATCGATGGCCGAGCGGCAAGGCCGACCCGGAATACTTGCAATGGCCATGGCTGACAGGGATATAGAAGTTATAGAGGTATCCCAGGAAAACAAGAAATTATATATTGACCCGGTCAACAAAAGACCTCAACAAAACACGGTCCACGTCTGGAGCAAAAAAGGCGCCCTCTTAACACTAACAGCGCAAGATGCTGTCAGATGCGGCATAGCCGACAAAGTATTCGATTCGAGAGAGCAGCTTCTGGCGTTTTTACAGGCAGAAGACGCCCGGATTGTAATGAATAATGATTTGCAGAATGCCCGACTGGAATTAAAAAGAGTAAAAGGACAAATAGAAAAAATAAGAAAGTCCCTTGACCTCAAAACACAGCAGCTCGAATACCAGCATCCTGCACCCAGGATACTCAAAATCCTTCAAAACGCAAAAAGCGACTTCCAGACCCTGATAAGAATCGCAAAGAGATATCCCGATTTGAAACTTTCCACGCGGCCTTTCGAGGAAGAACTGAATACCATCGAGGCCGCCTACGACAAATTAAGAAGAACCACCCGAAGACGAAGATAATGATTAATACGTTGTATCAAATTCTACTACACAAGAAAATATCAGCAGCTTAAAACTCAAAATCCTTCTCCGCCCTTTGTCGTTTTAACATGCCCCGCCGTTTCTTTTCCTTCAAACGCCGCAGGCGCGCCCGCTCGGGCACTTTTGTTTTTTTCCGAACAGGTCTGGTCTTTAACGCCCCCCTCAATAATTCCTGCAATCGCTCTACGGCAGCCCTGCGGTTTGCCTTTTGTGTGCGAAACTTCTGCGAAACAACTCTTATTACTCCATTTTTGTCGGCCCGCGTTGACAACCGGGCGAGTATTCGCCGCTTTTGTATATCAGAAAGAACCTCGCACTCTGCCACATCAAAAAACAGCGTAATCCGTGTATTGACCTTGTTGACATTTTGCCCGCCCGGCCCGCCGCTTCGAGACGCCTTGAAAACAAACTCATCCTCACTGATAAAGACACCGTCGGTGATTTCAATCATAAGTCATCACTAATCAACTATCTACCTAAGGTTCCTTTTTGCGATTCTTCTTCCCCTTTTCGAGAAGTTGAGCTATCTGTTTTAGCTGTTTGTTCATCTTTTCGACTTGCTCACCCAGCTTGTCAAGCTGCTTATGGATAGTCTTTGAGCCAAGGATACTCGGAGCAAAAACAAGGAAAAATATCAGCGCCACCGCCCCGCCTACCGCGATAAAACTCACACCCTGCCAAATTTTTTCTACAAGCTCATACATTCCCATTTCCATCGCATCCTGTCCTAATCTCATAATTCATAACTGCACACCATCCATGTAATCGCAAGCGAAGTAACCTCAACTCGACCGGCTCTTGGCCGGCTGCGCCTGCATTCTCAGGTGGCAACTGAGCATGTTAGCTTGTATCCGGCTTCGCCCTCTTTACAACAAAGAAATAAACTATCGCCCCTATGAAATAATATCCAAGCGAAAACGCAATCGCAATAGCCCATATCAACTTGTCGTACTCGGCTTCTTTTGTAAGCGGGCAATAGAACTTTGACGCCGGCCTTTTCAAGCAGTCAATAAGCATAACAATCGAAAAGATAATCCCCGCAATTGCCAATAGCGTCGGCAGAGCAACAGGGCCGAAGATCGGTGCTATCGGCCAACACGGAAACCTACATATTAACGCCATAATCATAATAAATACCTCCAACAAAATTCACAATCCCAGCCACAAAATAACCAAAACCATCACCGCCGTCAAACCTTATTCCCATAAAGCCGGGAAGGTGATTTTGCATCCATGCTTAAAAGCCCTTAATCTTCCTTTAAAACTATGTCATCATATTCAATTTCAAACCTCAGCTTGTGTTTGGCCTCTTCCTGAGCAAGGGACAAAAACATATCTGTTAATTCTTCATCCTCACCCACTGCCGCCAGATCCAGATAAAGCCTGTATGCCGCTTTTTCTTTCCTCATCGCTAAAACAAGCGCTTCGGCGTAATCCATATCCGGCTGCGGCTCCACATCAACTACATAATCAGCTATGTCAAGGCTCTGCACCTGTTGGGGCACAAGTGAAATTTCGTCGCGTTTGATAGCTTCCAGCTTATACTTATGCCCAAGCTCTTCGGTTGCAAAATTCTCAAAGACCTTCTTCATCGCCGGATTTTCCATCCTCTCAGCCAACTTCATATAAAAATCCCGAGCCTCTATCTCACGTTCAATTGCAAAATCGAGAATTTCTTCAACAGATTCAAACTGACCCATCTTTCGTCCTTTCTAATTCACAAATTACTATTGCGCAGTACAAGTTTCTGCCTATTCTTATGCAAATCCACCAAATTCATATAACTGTTTGAAAATGAAGGAAATGAAATGGAGACGAAGGGAATCGAACCCTCATTTCCGCGATGCGACCGCGGCGTGCTCCCGTTACACTACGTCCCCAATCTAACCTCAAAGAAGCCATTATATACAACTACATGTCAAATTCAACATACTCTTAGCTGACTTTGAGTGAAAACTTAGAACTTCCACTTCTGATAACACAATATTTTCTCTATCGGCTCGCGCTGCGACTCTTTTTTGCTGTCGGCCGGATAACCAATCGTCATCAGCTCAATTATCGCAACATCTGCCGGGATATCCAGTATTGCTCTAACCTTATCCGTATAGAACGACCCAATCCAGCACGTCGCTAATCCTAACTCTGCTGCCTGCAGCGCTATATGTTCAAGTGCGATAGCAACATCAATAGGCCCGATTGCCTGCCCGCATCGCATTACTTCATCACTGTTGCTGCACGCGGCTATGATAGCACCAGCCTTCTGGAAGACCTCCGGCCGGTTAGTAGTCTCAGCAACCAGACGCTTGGTTTCCTTATCGGTTACTACTACGAAACGCCAATCCTGTGTATTTTTGGCAGAAGGTGCCAGCCGGGCCGCCTCAAATATGCTATCGAGTTTATCCTGCTCTATGGCCTTTTCATGATACGCCCTGCAGGAATATCTTTGACGAATGGCTTCAAGTACTGTCATAAAAACACCTCAAATTGCGAAATATTTCCTGAAAAGATGAACAAAACTCTTACTTTGCTAATAATAAAACATCAAAAATATTGACGCAAGCTTTAAAAAACTGTATTTTTACATTCAAGGCTCGGGCGATTAGCTCAGTTGGCTAGAGCGCCTGCTTTACACGCAGGAAGTCACAGGTTCAAGTCCTGTATCGCCCACTGATATAATCTCTTTTATATAAAACGCTTATCAAAAGTTCCCCTTCGCTACGCCGTACCGACCAAATGATTTTGTGGCAGTTTCTGTAGCAAATCGAGGCGGATTGAGCCGGAAATGGTCCAGCACATCTTTAAGCCATTCTTTACCGAGGAAGAGGGTGACAGGAAAACGGGCCTTGGCCTGGCTATTGCACAGCGAATCATATGTGCTCATGGCGGGAAGATAACGGCAGAAAGTCGTCCCGGTAAGAGCACCTCATTTCAAGTTAGGCTACCTATTCAAAAGGTACTTTAGTCTTATCGACTATTTCTGATCCGGTCCAGGATTTCCTGTCCCCCATCGGCTAAAAGCTCGCCGGCGAGCTTTTTGGCAATGGTCTTAGCCTGGTCGAGGGGCGCTGTTATTGTTCGCCTGACGTATTTCTTACCTTCGAGGTCGCTAATGATGGCGTCAATGGTTATTTGGTCTTTTTGGATTTGTGAATAAACTCCCAGAGGTATACTGCAACCGCCGTGCATAGTTTCGAGTACAGATCGTTCGGTTTCGGCGGCGATACGAGAATTTTTATCGTCGATTTGTTTGACAAGGTCTGCCAACTCGGAATCATCAGCCCGGATTTGTACGGCCAGCGCGCCCTGTGCAGGGGCCGGGATAAATTCCTTCGGGGGCAGGATGGCGGAGATCTTATCGTTGAGGCCAAGCCTATTGAGGCCTGCGCAGGCAATGACTATGGCGTCAACGTGGCCTTCCATAACTTTGCGGACCCGTGTTTCGACATTTCCCCGCAAAGGAACGCATTTTATGTCGTCTCTTAGAAGGTATAACTGTGCGATTCGTCTTAAGCTGGAGGTTCCAATAGTTGTGGCAGGTGGCAAATCCTTGATAGAGGCCACCTTGTTCCTTGCGATAAGGGCATCTGCGGGGGATTCCCTTTTGGGAATGGCGACAACGATTAAATCCGGGGTCAGTACAGTTGGCAAATCCTTAAGGCTGTGGACCGCGAGATCCGCCCTGCCATCGAGGAGGGCTTTTTCAACCTCGGAGGTAAAAAAACCCATTGATTCTGACTTGTAAAGGAAATCTGATTTGTCGCGGTCGCCTTTTGTCGAGATTTTTACAATGGAGGTTTCGAGGCCCGGGCAGAGACTCTCAAGTAATTTACGGACGAGGTCAACCTGTGCCAAGGCCAGCTTACTTGCTCGGCTTGCGATTCTTATGTGCTTCATTTCGACCTTTCGGAAGTCGTTTTCATAACTGTTTTCAAGGTTTTACACAAAAATTACTGGATATTCAAGTGTGGTGTTTTGTCTGCTGCTAAATGAGCAGGTGGGCGCAAAAAGTTTTCTTGCAATTATAAGTGAAATTTTTTAGAATACGGTACATCGTAAGAATTTCCTATATATGGGAAATCAAGCAATGGTAAATGACCTATCCTATCCCCCGAATACAAATTATTGAAGAAAAAGATGACATATCACATATCCGACATCGAGAGAAAGGTATTGTCCGTTCTTCAGGAGGGATTTCCAAGAAGCGAGAGTCCCTATAAGGACATGGCCGGGCAGGCAGGGATTGAGACAAAACAGCTTCTGGCTGTGTTAGAGAACTGGAAACGGCAGGGGAAGCTGCGTCGAGTAGGGTCAATAATAGACCATTTCAAAGTGGGATTGTCCGGGGGAGCAATGGTTGTGTGGCACGTCAAGGAAGAACGTGTTGAGGAGGTGGGCGAGAAATTAGCAGGATTTCGAGAAGTGAGCCACGCATATGAGCGGAACACAGTTGAAAACTGGCCGTATAACGTTTATACGATGGTTCATGGAGCGAATTTTGAAGAGGTTGAGAAGACCGTTGCCAGGATGAGCCAGGCGTGCGGAGTGTCTAACTACCGTATACTGGTGACCGAGAAGGAACTCAAGAAGGTGCCTCCGACATATATTACGGAATCGGGGGCCAACAGCACAAAGGAAGAAGAATAAGAATGTTTAAACTGCCATTTCCTGAAAATATGATATTTGCCTTTGTCGTCGTGTTATATATTGCAGGTGCGATAGTCGGCGTTCTTCAACTGCTTTCGGGAGGAGAGAAATACAAGCGTTTTCTTATACCCCTTGTTTCATTAGCGGTCACGCTGGAGGCGGTGATCCTTATATACCGTGCTGTAGCGATAAAAGCAATCCCACTGACCGGATTGTTCGAATCCATGATTGTTCTCACTATTGTATTCGGATTGACATATCTTTTTTTCAGTATTGCCATTCAGCAGGTATGGTTTGGTTCGGTAATGGTATGGGTAATA
>JAUWLI010000269.1 GCA_030613765.1 Phycisphaerae bacterium | reverse complement strand
TTATAAAATAAGAAGTTAGGCGGGCGTAATTCAGTGGTAGAATGTCAGCTTCCCAAGCTGAATGTCGTGGGTTCGAATCCCATCGCCCGCTTTTTTTGTATCCTCATTATAGGCAATAGGTTGTGACAAATCGTGTTGAATGGTGTCCCTCTTATTTTGGTCAGAATCAGTGGATTGTGTAACTTTTTGTGTAACTTTTGACCAGAGACCAGTGTTGGAAGCTCGGTCATGCTCTGATTGCTGGAGCACCTATTATGAACATGTTATTTTACATGAAGTCCCCGAACCGTTCACGCTTTTACTGCTTGGTTTGGGGGGGGGGCTTTTATTGAGAAGGAAACACCTAAAACATTGAATTTTTCAGACAGATCTGATATTGTATGGGGGAAGACGCCCAGCCGTGTAGCTGAGCAAGGATATACAATTTTATATGGGAAATCTCAAATTGGAGTCGGGTATGTACTCTAAGGATCGGTTCGTCAAGAATATTCGTTTCCGGCTGGCAGTAATTCTTGTAGTTGGGCTTTGTGCGAGTGTTTCGTTGTTTGCGGATAAGGGCGAATCGAGCGGCGGTGTGCTTGAAGTATCGGTGATGAGCTTTAACATCCGTTACGGTACGGCTAATGACGGAGCAAATCGGTGGCAGAATCGGCGGGAGATGGTCTTTAAGGTTATTGCCAGGCACAATCCGGATGTTGTCGGACTGCAGGAGGCGTTGGGCTTCCAGATCGATGAGGTTTGTAAGGCACTGCCGCTATACGCCAGGATCGGTGTCGGTCGGGACGATGGGAAGACGAAAGGCGAGTTTTCGGCGATTCTTTATCGGCGGGCGAAGTTCAAAATAGAGAAGGCCGGGACATTCTGGTTTTCCGATACGCCTGAGGTGCCGGGCTCGATTACGTGGGGCAACGCCTGCACACGAATATGCACATGGGCGAGATTTTCAGAGAGGAAATCCGGCCGAGCTTTTTATCACTACAACTTACATCTCGACCATGTCTCCCAGCCTTCGCGAGAAAAGAGCATGGTTCTTCTGGTCGAACGTATCGGCGATAGAGAACGTCCGAATCCATTCATAGTTACGGGCGATTTCAATGCCGGGGAGAATAATCCGGCCATCTTGTTTCTAAAAGGCAAAGGCACGTTGAAGGGCAAAAGTAAAGTCGAGTCTGAGAATCCGGTCCCAATGGTCGATACGTTCCGTACGCTGCATGGCGACGCAGCAAAAGTCGGGACGTTCAACGGCTTTAGAGGGACGGATACCGGAGAGAAGATCGATTATATACTGACGAGTTCCGGCGTAAAGGTGCTCGATGCGCAAATACTTCACGATAACGTCGAAGGCCGATACCCATCCGACCATTTCCCCGTAACAGCCCTTCTGCGGCTCCGAGATATATAACAATGTTCTCAGGCCGAGATATCTTCGGGCTTTTCTGAAAATCTCTATGAACATGTTATTGCAGGAGTAAGCAGATCAACTTTGTGTGAAAAAGCCTTCTCTTATCCACAGCAAGGGCTGAAAGACGAATAATTGTCGCTTGCTCGTGACATCCAGTTTAGACTGACTCCACGTGGGCTGGAGCGTGGATTTGGGATTGGCGTGGCAGTGTTTTACAAGCCTGCTATGTGGGTGGGCGGCGATTATTATGACGTATGGTCGTTAGAAAACAGCCGAATCGCCTTTGCCGTTGGAGACGTATCGGGAAAAGGCCTGCCTGCTGCGATGATAATGTCCAACTTACAAGCGGCCCTGAGGCCAACGATGTTGTCCATACAGTCAGCACAACAGTTGCATTTTGAGGATGAATTTGATATACTACACATTGTCGAGCATTATATTAAAGAGATCTCAGTTATGATATGAAGGCAAGGTATGGTCGAGCAGGCAAGTAGGATATGCTGCAACCTGCGTCCGTCCTTTACAGTCACAGACGGAGGTTAAGGAGGCGTGGAAATGCCATTTAGTAAGAAGAAAGAGGCCCCGTCAGTTCGGCCAAAGACGGGGAATCGGCCCGGACGATTCGGGAAATATCCCTGGCTTATATGGTTGTTTCCTATTGTTGGCTTGGTATCGCTAATCTGGTTTTTGATCCGCGTGGTGCCGAAGCCTTCACGAGCGACCTACCCCTGTCAACGAGCAGCATTTCCCCTTGCCTCAGGTTTTATTATCTGGCTTTTTGGTTTGGGCGTTTGCACGGCAGCCTTTCGTAAGGCCAGAAGCTCCTTTTCACGTTCACGCTACTTCGTCGGTATCCTGTGCTTAGTAGTGAGTATCGGTTGTGTATTTGTTTCACTGACCTTGACCGCAGAGAAAGAAGCCGTGGCAGCCGACCCTCATCCTGTTAATGAGCCCGTAGGAATTGCCAGAGGGGTCCATCCCGGGCGAGTCGTGTGGGTGCATGACCCGAATGCAACGGACTGGGAGGGGCCCGGTACGGGAGAGTACTGGTGGCAGGACGAACATACGGACCAGAATGTTGTTGATTCGATGATGCAGCAAGCGGTCTGTGCCGTAGCCGGGGAAAGGGATCTCTGTGAGGCATGGGACCGTATTTTCCGGCATTTTAATCAACAGCAGGGCAGGGGGGATATAGGATATCGGCGCGGTGATGATATCATGATTAAGGTGAATTTTGTGGATATGATTGCTTTGTCGAATAACAAATATAGCCTTATAGACGATCATACACCGGATTATGCGATATGCTCACCCCATATAATTCATGCCCTGCTGGATCAACTGGTTAACGTTGTAGGGGTGGCCGAATCGGATATTACTGTTGGTGACCCGATTTGCATGTGGTGCGATGAGTTCTATGGTATGATTCAACCGGATTTTCCAAATGTTCGTTATCTGGATTATCACGGGAAAGATGACCGAATCCAAATCCAGACTTCCAGTGTTCCGTTTTACTGGAGCACATCGAAGGCTGATGGAAGGACCCAGGATTATGTGCTTCAATCCTATGTAGATGCGGAGTACTTCATCAATCTGGCTTCTTTTAAGGGCCATTACAACCAGGCGGGAATTACTGTTTGCGCAAAGAACCATTATGGGTCCCTTAGAGGACCCGCTGCCGGCGGATATTATAATATGCACTGGGATTCCCCCTTTAGTATCCCGGCAAGCGGGAGCTATAGAAATATGGTCGACCTGATGGGGCATCGCGATGTAGGAGGCAAGACAGTCCTTTGTCTGATTGACGGCTTGTATACAGGTAAGCACGTCGCCCCTGATAGGTTGCCTCTGAAATGGCAGATGGAGCCTTTCAATAATGACTGGTGTTCAAGCATTTTCGCCTCACAGGACCAGGTGGCGATCGACTCGGTGGCCTTTGACTTTCTTGTCACAGAATGGCCCGAAACCGGCGGACCCGCCCACGCGGGAACCGATGATTACCTCCATGAAGCGGCACTGGCGGACAATCCTCCATCGGGAACTTTTTACGATCCAGAAAGAGACGGAACACGAGTGGTGAGTCTTGGCGTGCATGAGCACTGGAACAATCCGATCGACAAGAAGTATTCGCGCAATTTAGGTGCCGGGGATGGTATCCAACTGTGGCAGGGACCGCCAGTTTCAGATGTTGACTTCAGTGGCGATGGAAAAGTGAATTTTAAAGATTTGTCGATACTTGGTCAGGACTTCTCTGGAAATGGATCATCAGTTGATGTGGCGCCGGCGCCTTTTGGAGACGGCATAGTGGATGGTAAAGACCTGGGTATTTTTATCGAAAACTGGCTGACAGCTACTGTGATACCCCCATTACCTGAAAAGGCCGGCAATCCAGATCCTTTTGACGGTGCAATAGACGTAAATACAATCCTTACCTTGAGCTGGACGCCAGGTCCTGGTGCCGAATCTCATGATGTTTATATTGGCACCTCCAATCTGATGTTTTTCTTATCCAATCAGACTCATACAACTTTCAATCTCAACTCTTTGACTGCCGATACTACGTATTACTGGCGTATTGATGAAATCAACAGTTGGGGCAAGACCAAAGGTTCAGTCTGGAGCTTCACGACAACCAGCAATCCGCCGCCACCTCCGCCCCCCCCTCCTCCACCATAAGGTGTAGTATCAATCCTTATTTCTTTTTTTGTCGGGCGGCTTCAATCATATCTTTGATTACGAGGTCTGCGTTATTAGCATAGAACCCCTTGCTGCCGTAACAAAAAGAGAAGGCCTATGAGTATAATTGCAGTATCGTGTTGTTGAATTGTTCGGTTCCGGTCTCAACTATTCGTTGCCGGCAAAACACAGCACCTTGCCATTCTTCATCGCAAGATACAGTCGACCTTTCGATGCGGCCATACTGTCCCAAACCGGCACACTTTCGAGTTTGTATTCGGAGAGTTTCTTACCATCCGAAGCTGAAACAACACGCAGTAAAGCGCCCTTTTGTCC
>JAUWLI010000254.1 GCA_030613765.1 Phycisphaerae bacterium | reverse complement strand
GATTCTCGCCAACAAAAACGGCCCATACTCGCACAAAACAACAAAGAAACTCTTACAAAGTTGCTGAAAACTAATTTACCAAATTCCAGCACTTTTGTCAAACCAAATAAATTCAAAAATGGGGATAGGCATAGAAAAATCGGACCAAAGTTGATAGGATTTCTGCGTTTTTAGCCCAAAAGAAGGGAGAAAGGAAAGAAAAAAGAGTTGCTAAGTCGAATAAATCCTCATTGGAAGGATTTCAGCCGGGATTGGTACGATTGAGATTCTTCACTTCGCTTTGCTCCGTTCAGAATGACAGGAAAATGGTGGATTGCACTCAGAATGACAGAATAATGGTGGGGCAAGCCCCACCCTACCCAGCTGGCGGGGGGTGGCCAGAGAATTGTTGCAATCTCCATGAGATTTTGATAAGATTATTGATGTTGGAAGGGCTGAATTATGTTTTATCACCGCTTAAATAGGAAATTATACCGGAATTTCTTATGTTGATGGCAATTGTGGTTTTAGGTGTTTAAAAATAGGTAACTGTTCCTCGTTTCTTGAGTTTTTTGAAGAAATCACTCCTGTTTTGTCCACGCCCTTAACACTATTTATTTATGGGCAGCCGGTATTTAGCCACTGGTCTGCCAGGATCGCAACGTCAAGGAAATTCACGAAGCCGTCACAATTTAAGTCCGCGCATCTCCTGCAGCTTCTATCGGGAACGAAGAGATAGTCCTCGGTCTCGCCGAGCTCATATCCAGATGAAGGGCCGGAGCCGGCAAATCCTGAGACAGGCGGACCTACGGGAGGTATCCAGGGCTGTTCTGAAAGGGTGATTCGCATCCATATTTCTTCGGGGCCCTGGTCGTCAGGAGGGTGCCATGAGAGAAAGGCCGGTGAGGTTACCAGGTTGAGGCCGACGGAGAGTGAGTACAGCAATTGGTTCTGTACGGCCCATTCGTGTGCGATGCCTTGCGGACAGTTGATTTCATCATCCCAGTCGCCGTCGCGGTTGAAGTCGAGCCATGCATTGACGTAGTAGTGAATTTCGGGATTAAATACGTTCACAGTGTAATCAAAAGTTGTCCAGTGGCATGGGGGCAGGTTCAGCGGGAGATTGAGCAGGCCGTCGTCGAATCCGTCAAGGTCAGGCGTATTACTTTCAGGAATAATGTTGTTATCGACGTCCTGGTCTACGCCGGAATCGGCTTCCGATTCGTGTGAGGCGGCGGTGCCGAGACATGCCATTGTAAGCGAGCTTCGGTGCATTGGACCGTGAGGAGGAGATCCGGCGGTGAAGACCGTCGGATAATTTGCGACGACACCGGGATATGCCTGCATCTGTGTGTCGAATGTGTTGGAGCTGTCGGGGGCGTCACCAAGGTCACTAAAGTTCTCTGCGGCTAATGAGAGTGCGTCGAGTCCGAGAAATCCGGCTTTGGGCTTAAAGCACACAATCAAGCTGGAATTGTCCATGACAACGGTCCCGTCTGATTGGAGCACGTCGCCATCTGTAAAGGCGAAGTTGGGGTCTGTATTGTAAAGAATCTCGGTTGAAAAGCGGAGCAGTCCGCCGTTACGGTTTGCGGCAATGGCATCTACACCGAAGTCGACACCTCGATAGGGAATGCCGGCGGGGACTGTCGCAGGCAGGATGTCGGCGTTATGTTTGACTATAGTACCGTATCGAGCCGACAGGATGTCCCCATCGATAAACTGAGGCGCGCTCTGTGTCGGGGCTGTGCCCTCAACGGAAAACCAGATGTCAATATCATAGTTTGCCAGCATTTGTGAGAGCATGTCGGGGGCGTACAGCCAGTCTCCTCGGGGTATGGCAGTAGCATCGTAGAGAAAGCCGATGATGTCGTTTTTGCCGCCGACAAAGTGGATACCATCCAGCCCGAGATCGCCCAGATCGGCGTTCATGTTGAAAAGGTGCAGCAGGGCGAGAACAGGAATAACAGCTCCGTTTGTGGAGATGAGGTCGCTGGCTGTGAACTGGCCTGTATTGATGCTATCGAGCTCGGTTGAGAAGGCAACAATGTAGCTGTCTACATCGATAACATCGGCGGCGTCGAGCCCGAGATCGGCTGATACGTCGAAGTTAATCAAAAGATCATTGTTACGTGCGCAGATCCGGCATCCAAGTCCCAGGAGGTCGCCATCTGAAATAATAGGATTTCCGTCCGAGGGTTCCGGGCCGTATGTCACAAAATCTTCTTCGGTGGAAAATGCCATTTCCTTACAGTTTGCAAGTGCGGCTGTACCAACCCTGGTCACTGCAACCGGTGGATCGAGTGTCTGAGTGCTCTGAACCGGTATTGTATCTGCGGGCTGCTGGGCCTGCAGTTGGGGCATAGAGAGTGCATCGAGCCCGAGGAAATCCGCCATTGGCTCAAAGCACACGATTAGATCGGCATTACTGATAGCGACCCCGTTGCCCATTTCGATGACGTCACCGTCGGAGAAAGTGACCTGGCCTTCATAGAGCAGCTCGGTGGAAAAATGGATGAGTGCACCGGTGCGACTGGCGGTAGCA
This sequence comes from Phycisphaerae bacterium, assembly GCA_030613765.1. The sequence goes on along the minus strand of JAUWLI010000254.1, from coordinate 2,236 downwards.
GCATCAAGGCCGAAATCGACACCTCGGAAGGGAATACCGGCCGGGACACTTGTTGGCAGAAGGGTGCTGTTGGTTTGAATTATGGTACCATCACGGGCTGACAGGAGGTCTCCATCAAGAAACTGGGGGGCGCTAACCGAAGGAGCAGTTCCCTCGACGGAAAACCAGATGTCAATATCATAGTTTGCCAGCAATTCTGAGAGCTGGTCGGGATTTGTCAGCCAGGATTCTCGGTTTATAGTAGCAGCGTAGTTGAGGAAGCGGATGAAGTTTTCTTTGGCGCCGACAAAGTGGATTGCATCCAGACCCAGGTCTATATTTACCCCGACTTTGTACAATAGAGCGGTACCTGGGATAATAGCTCCGTTCGTAACGAGAAGGTCGCCGGCGGTGAACTGGCCCGTGTTTGTGCTGTCGAGCTCGGTGGAGAATGCGACGATGTAGCCATTTACATCAATAACATCGGCGGCATCCAAACCGAGATCTGCTGTTAAGTCAAAAGTCTCAAGAAGATCGTTATTGCGTGCGCAGACAGCACAACCGAGGCCGAGCAGGTCTCCATCTGAGATGATTGGATTTCCGTCCGGAGGTTCCGGGCCACGTGTGACGAAGTCTTCTTCAGAGGAAAAAGCCAGCTCCCTGCAGTCCGATAACGCCTGCTTGCCTACCCCGGTGACAACAAGAGACGGCATCCTGGAAGTAACCGATATGGTCCAGTCGGCTTGAGCCGCCGTGCAGCAGCAAACGAGCAAAGCCAGAGTATAAACAAGCCACCAGTTTGATTTTAACGATTTCATTTACTCCTCCTTTCGTGAGCTTTGGGTATAAGAAAGTCGGTGCCTGAGACGGAATCCAATACCTGATTCACACCCTATCCTTAAGCAATTACAGTCTTGATTATTAATTTGGGATTTCCGGTTCAACAACAGCATTACCGTGTATCGTCAACTTCACTTCTCTATGTTACTAAATTTAGGTGACAAAAGCAACTGTATTGGCAATTGTTTACCAGTTCCCGTACTGTGCAAAGATTATTTCATCGTAGTCATCTGAAGCATAGAGGCTGACATCTTTTTTGTAGAAAGTATTTGGAAGGCGCGACCATTACTCCGGATAAAAATCATATCTCATGAAACGTATCTCGTGTTAAATTTGCCCAGGTTTCTATATAAAATTGTGGGAACAAAATATCAGAGAACTTTACAAAGGGCAAGTTAATTTAGAAGTTAGAATGAAGAGTTTAGAATTGAGAATTTAGCCCAGTTAGAAAGTAGACAGTCGCTTTCGGCGCCTACTTCTAACGGGTTAGGGAATGGAGGATTTGAACAATAGAACAGTTGAGCAGGAGAACAGGATAGGCGAAGAAAAATCAAAAATCAAAAATTAAAATTAAAAAAGGAAAAATGGATAGAGTAAATGAGTAAATGCGTTAATGAGTGAATGAGTGAATGCTTAAATGATCGTATTGAATAACGAATATCGAACAAGGAATTTCGAATGGTGAAGTCAGCCCAGTTAGAAAGTAGACAGGCGCCTTCGGCGCCTACTTCTAACGGGCCAGGGAATTTGGGCAGGAGGTCTTTGATTAGCGGAGTGTAAAGACAGTAATTTCGGGCCTTACGTTCAAGCGTGTTCTGCCGACGCGGCCAAGTCCGCGGTTTACATAGAGCTTTTTACCTTCAACCTCATACATTCCCGCGTGAAACCGTCTTTCCCTGTATGTCCACGGTCGGCCAAACGAAGACCTGGCTATTCTTCCATGTGTGTGTCCGCTCACTACGGCGTGCGCTTCATATTCACCCAAGTGCTCGACGCCGCGTGGATTATGTATCAGCGCGATGGTGACTTGATCAGGGGGAACGTCGGCGAATGCCTTTTTCGGGCGGAAGTCACCAACCCTCAGATCACCTAATCCTACAAGCCAAAGCTGATGGCCATCGATGTTTATAACGGTTGATTCATTTCGTAAAACAGTAATTCCTCCGACTTCCAGGCCCTTTATCAGCCGATGCAGCAAGTGCACTCGCCTTCGGCCCGGCATGCTGCTGATGCCATAATCGTGATTACCCAGGCAGGCATAAGTGCCGAACCGGCTTTCGATGTTGCCGAGCAGGGCGATGACCTTCTTCCTGTACCTGCCTCGGAGATCATAAGTGATGTAATCTCCCGTCAACACTACTACATCGACATCGAGCAGGTTAATTCGATCAATGCAACGACGCAAATACGCCGTGCT
>JAUWLI010000125.1 GCA_030613765.1 Phycisphaerae bacterium | reverse complement strand
TCTGATAATGCGATGTTTCCTTGTGTTTAGCCGGGTCGTCGCCAGTGCGATAGATTTCTACAAGTAGAAAGCGAGCAGGGTCATCCTGCTGTTGGATTACGTCAAATCGGGCAATGCCCGGCTCACGGACGCTGTTGCGGGCGTTTTCAAGTGTGGCGGCCTGAAAAGCTTCGACGTGTTCGGCTTTAACATGGACGAAAACATGGACTATTAGCATAGTATTCTCCTGTGGTAAAAGTCCGGTCATAGGTTTTGCGATTTCAGGTGGAAGTTTACCAAATGGGCGGAGTATAGACAAATAATTTGATGAATTATTGTTTCAGCGATTTTGGGTCGGTATTGCGAAGCGGGAGTGGCCTGTGCAGAGCCCTTAGCAATCAACAAAAGGAATCAAACATCCTCAAAATCAATTGATGATAAACCTCTCACAACATCCCGTAAAAACGAAACAGTCGACAATACCCAGCTTAAACGGGAAAACAGGATCAATGATGAGCCTACAGATGACTTTAGCAATACCTTTCGTAAAGAAATAATACCAATTGTAATTAAATGTTGCGCTCTAAATAAATGTCAGTAAGCCATCCCCAAGCTGCGCTTGAGGCTGCCACCCATCTATGCAAAATTCGCGAAGCGCAATGATTTAAAACAATCGGTATGACTCTATAAATATATTGATTGAGAAAAACTTGGACTCGTTAGGCAAGTAGGTTTACGGTCACAAGGTGAGGAAGGATTAAACAAGGACAATCACCGATTGAGCTTTCTATGTTTCCATTTCTGACGGGCTGTTTCGATGGACTGTAGAAAGGCTTCTTTGAATTTGGTCATTGAGAATTGCTCTGTAACGGTCTTTCGGGCCTCCCGGCCCATCATTGTTGCTAAGATTTTGTCTTCGAGCAGCATATTGGCATACTTACGTAATTCAGCAGGGTCGTCGCTGAGGAAGCCACTTACGCCGTGTTCGATGGGTGAGGTGTGGTGCCGATTGCCAAGGATAGGCATCCCTGCAGCCATTGCCTCCAAACTTGCCATATTGTAACCATCTTCAAGTTCCGGATTTGCGGTATGGATGTAAAAACGATGAGACTGCAACATCCTTTTCAGATGGTCCCAACTATTGGCAGCTCTTACACCCGGCATTTTCGGATTGTGTCCGACGAGACGTACGGGAATCCCATCAAATGCTTTTTCATGAAAGTCCCATAACAGAATTGTCTTTCGGTTCTCAATAAAATTGCAAATACGAAGGCCGGAACTTGTCTGGCCGGAATAGGGAAGATAATCGTCATCATGAACTGCAAAAGGTACGATGTCCCCGGAAAAATCCCAGGATTTGCCCTTCAACATAGAGACAGCTACTGCATGACCGCCAATCAACTTCAGGTATTTCTTCAGCGTGTCTTTCATATCCTGTGGAATAACATCAGAATTTTCATCCAGCGCCCGACCCTCGAACGTTGAGTGAATGACAATAAGCCTCGGCTCGTGCCTGTGTTTAATATCAAGCAGGTCGTTTATGTTGTGGGTTATGATACAGTAGTAACGGGTCTGTGACTGCTGTGCTTGGGGCAAAGTAATTAACCGGGAATTTGGTGGCATAGGCCGCATCTGCTCGTCCCACGTTTCAAGATAACGGCCTTTGAGTCCTATAACTATATCAATCTTGTAGCCTAATACTCCAAGCTGATGTACCCATGGCTCATGACAATTAAATACAAGCAGTGTCCTTTCCCGGGCTTGTGCTTCTTTTTTCCGCATATATTGCCTGGATTCTGTCTAAAGTTGCCTTAGAACCTTCCCCATCTCTACCGATCCCAAATCCTGAACGGTATAAACAGTGGTTTTTGGGTTCCCAAAGATACCGTGCATCATTGTCTTGGAATATACTTTCTAAGAATAATCTGAGCAAGAGTTATTCTTTTGTTATCGATATTTGTGCATTCATGCCGGCTAAAAGCGTAAATTTATAGGTGTACAAGCCTTTTGGGAGATTTTCCTGTAATTTTTAGCATTTTCCTATTTTTGGCGGTTTTCTTTTTATATCGGCCCGATTTCATCAGGATTACCGGTCTTTAAGATGAAGTAACCTTTTGTTTATTAAAAAATTCTCAAAGCCTTTATTATCATAACCGATAAGAATCTTTGTGGGCCCAGTATTTTTGATGTTTATATAGTTTCGGAAATAGCTGCGATCTTTAGCCGTTTTTCGTGATGGATTTAAAAGGGGGCAAGATGCTCAAAGCAAAAGACATTATGACGAAACGTGTCATCAGCGTTAAGACAGACACCCCGATAATTAGTGTCCTCAAACTCATAGCAGAACACAACATATCAGGTCTGCCTGTGGTTGAAGATGATATGACTTTAGTCGGGATTATTTCCGAAAAAGATGTGCTAAGTTTGTTCTACAACAACGATGATGATGAAACAACAGTTGACGATTTTATGACACAACCTCCTCTTTTCTTCGATGAGGACGAAAGTTTACTGGATGTCTGTGACTTTTTGAGAAAGAACGTTTTCAGAAGAGTTCCGATCACATCAGAAGGAAAATTGGTTGGCATTATCAGCATAAGGGATGTCATAGAATATATTCTTCAATCAAAGTGTGCAAAAGTTGCTGTCGGCTGAGAGCCCGGATTTCGCGTTTTTTTGCGAAATGGGAAGTCAGGAACTCAGATAAAAACCTCGTTGCTGTGCTCGTGATAAAGGTGACGATTTTCACCCGTCAACGAGTCGTGCATATAAAAAAAGAGTCTCTCGGAGAGGCAAAGCATAGTGCAGATAACCTCCAGCACCTGCAGCCGCGTCTTGTAACACAAGTCGCGGCTGCTTTGGTATAGCAGCTTATCAAATTTAACTGATCAGGACTATCCAGCCTTAGCGGCCTCTGAGCCGTTTGAAAGCATCCTCACCTCCATTTATCAGATGAATCAAAGGCTGTGGCCTGTCAACACCTTCGACGAACGCAGGGCGCCCGGCCCAGGGCGTGACACTCAATACACCCGTCAAATCCATCCAGTGCTGCAGGCGGGCAACCGGCAAATCCCAGGTCATATGGAAATGATTGGCCGGTGGATACTGCTTGTACTCAACCATACTTGCGTATTTAGGTACTACAAATGTATGCGGCCAAGTGGGTGTAGTCAGCTCGCACATCGCCTGGGCAAGCTCTTTGGGCACATCGGTTGTGTGGGCCTGGTCCCAGACAAGAGAGAACAATCCGGAGGCGCTGCTGTAAGCGCATCGGGCCGCGATACCTTCAATACCAGCCGGCGTCATAAACGTAACCGAATTGCCGCCGCCGGGGAAGTAGCCTTCATCGGCCAGGGGCATTCCGACGCCGTCCATAATCTTTTTGACGGATGCCCCGGGTTCTGCCGCCCAATCAAAAGCGGCACTGCCGGAATTGTCGCCGTCAACCAGGCCCTTGTTATACCAATCTGCTTTCTTATCCAGTTTCTTTATGCCGATCTTTTCGGCGAGCTTCTTGATTTCCCATGCTTCCCATACCTTTCTAAAATCCATAAACAAAGGCGGATTTCCGCCGGAAAGATAGGTCATAAAGAGCATTGTGAGAAGCCCCTGAACATCAGCTTCAGTGGCATAGGGCAGGGGGGCTTTGCGACCGTTATGGTCAAATGTGCTGTTAAAGAACGATTCCATCACGTCGGCAACGGGAAGCGGAATGCCGCGAGGGTCGCTGCCCCACTCCAACTGGGACATAAAGCCACCGCCGATTGCATTTAAGTCTGCCATCAGGTCACGAACGATTAAGTACATTGCCAAACTCATATTGAATCGTTCGCTGTCGGCTTCATCGCGGAGTTCCAGACGTTTGCCAACATATTTGTTAATCCAGCCTCGCAGTTCCTTTAGCTCTTTTTCGTTGTACGCTTTCTTGTTCAGCATATCGGCCAAAAGCTTCATATCCAAACGTGTGATTTCAAGGCCGAAGGTGTTCCTTGTCGGCAGCACGTGGGCTAAAGCCGTTTCCATTCCCATCGAGTCATGGCCTAAAATCACGACCCTGCGACCCCGCAGGGCCACGGCCGTTACTGCGGCATAGCACCAATCGATAAGGTTCTTTGCGGTTTGGTCGGTCATCTTCGGATCCGTTCCTGTATCCGGCCAGGTGCCGACATTCAAAGCAACCATTCGTCCGTATTGGCTAATCGCACCATTGAGGGCGTGGGCATACACAACGCCGGGTTTTGGGCCACTATTGCCGCATGTAATGTTTATGGGTGTGTTGGGATCGAACTGCTGAAGCAGCGAGATAGTCGTAAGCTGTGGGAAGGCCCATGTATCCGGCACGCATACTAAAATATCCACGCCGGCCTTGCGAAACTGTTGAGCGACGATATCGGCTTGCGCTTCGCCATCAATCAACACAGTAGAGTAAACCACGGGAACCGGTGTTTTATCAGGCATAACAACAGAGCCGCTTATACAATCAGCGGCCATCTTCGCGATGTTCTGGCAGCGAGTTCGACTGGCCTTGTCGATACGTGGGTCGCTGGTGGCAAAAACACCGATAACTGGAACTTTCGGAGTGGCTTTCCTTATAACCGGCAAACGCGATGCTTCAACTTTCTTTGCCATTTCTGATACTCCTTTATACAGTCTTCGGAATTCAAGATTCGAGACTAAACGTAGATGTATCTTCGAGCAGCTTTCTTACATAGTCCAGGAACTCTGCTGCGTAAGCACCGTTGGTAACTTTGTGGTCTATCGACAGGATCATACTCATCAGCTTACGAATCATGATATTTCCGCTCTCGGGCACACAGGTTTCGCTAATCTTGCCGATACCGAGAATACTGCACTGGCCGGGCACTACAATCGGGATAAAGGACTCTATTTCAAAGGCACCGAGATTACTTACTGTTATACAGCCGCCCTCCAAATCCGTAGGAGCCAGTTTGTTGCTGCGGGCCTTTTCAATCAGGGCCTTGCTGTCGCGTGCAATCTGCCTGACGTCTTTTTTATTTACGTCTTTGACAATCGGTGCAACCAGGCCGCCCGGCACAGAGATGGCCAGACCAACGCCAATACTGTCTGCCAATTGAATAGATTCTCCTGCTAACTGGCCTGTCATAATCGGGAATTTTTCCAGACCCAACGCGACCGCTCGCATAATAAAGTCATTGTAGGCAACCTTCACATCGCTGGTCTTGTTTAATTTGAATCGAAATTTTACCAGGTCGGTAACATCAGCCTTAACACTGAGATAAAAGCAGGGAATTTCGTGTTTTGATTGCACCATTCTTTGGCCGGTTATCTTCTGAAGCCTGTTGAGTGCCAGTGTTGTGCCGAGTTTGGGTGATGGTTCGGCCTTTTGTACAGGAGCCGGTTTGGCGGGCTTCGAGGGGACGGCCTGCTTGACATCCTGCTCGGTAATTCTGCCGGCAGGTCCTGTTCCTTTAACTGCCGCCAGGTCCACACCAAGTTGCTCGGCCAGTTTCTTTGCACGCGGTGAGGCCTTTATTCTCTCGGGAGGTTTGGCTTCGGCTTCCGGCTCGGTTGTTTCAGCGGCGGGTGTTGGTTCTGCGATAGGGGGTGGTGCAGATTCGACTGCCGGAGCAGGTGCGGCAGGAGCCGGTTCGGCAGCAGGTGGAGCGCCAGCAGCGTCCTCTAAAGAGTCAACGAAGCTCTGCGGCACATCCTCATCCTTATCGCCGACTACCAGAAGCGGTGCGCCCACAGGCAGCGTCTGGTCATTCTCAGCAAGAACATATTTTACAAAACCTTCCGCTGGCGATTCCATCTCAAGTGTCGCCTTGTCGGTTTCTATCTCAAAAATCACATCACCTTTCTTAACCTCGTCGCCGACCTTGATCAAACAATTAACAATTGTTCCCTCTTCCATCGTCTGGCCGAGCTGCGGTAGTCTGACTTCTTTTGCCATTTATAAATCCTCAAATTCTACATTTCGTTTTTCATCATCCTGAGCGAGAGATATTGCTTTTGAAGAAGAGATTCTTCGCTGCGCTCAGAATGACAAAAAGAGACTCTTACATTATACAATTGCCTTAACGGCTTCAACAATTTTATCTACGCTTGGAATACTGGCTATCTCCAACGGCTCACTCATCGGTGGAGGCACATCGGCTGCTGCCAGATTTATCGGTGCCGAATCGAGATAATCGAAGCCGTGGCTGCCGTCGCCAAATTCGTATTCCATAAACTGTCCGCTTATTTCCCTGCCTGCACCGCAGGTACAGAAGCCCTCGCTGACCGTAACCAGTCGCCCTGTCTTGCGAACAGATTCGGCTATTGTTTTAATATCCAGCGGCTTTAGCGTTCGCACATCGATTACCTCGGCGTCGATGCCGTGCTGCTCTGCCAGGACCTTGGCGGCCTCCAGCGAGAACATCGCCATTCTGCTGTAGCTGACGATAGTCGCGTCTTTGCCGGTTCTTTTGATATCCGCAACGCCGAGCGGAATGATATAATCACCTTCCGGCACGGGACCGAACTGGCCATAGGTGGCCTTGTGTTCGATAAAGACCACGGGATTGTCGCTGCGTATAGCGGCCTTGAGCAGACCTTTTGCGTCGTAAGGCGTTGACGGCATTACCACATACAGTCCCGGCGGGTGCATAAGCCAGGCCTCCAGTGATTCTGAATGGTGGGCGGCAATGCATCTGCCGACCCCACCTTCTGTCCGCAACACCATCGGCACTTTGGCCTTGCCGCCGAACATATAACGATTATAGGCACCGACGTGAACGAGCTGGTCCATCGCTATCGTAACAAAATCGACATACATAATCTCGGCCACCGGCCTTAGCCCTCGAAGGGCAGCACCGACGGCGGCACCTGCAATGGCCGCTTCGGAAATCGCGGTATCAATGACTTTGTCGGTACCGAATTCGGCCGACAGTCCGCGAGTTGCCTGATACGCTCCCCCGTAGAGGCCAACGTCTTCACCCATCACGATAACGTTTTCATCTCTTCTCAGCTCTTCAGCCTGTGCGGCGGAGACCGCCTGACCGATGGTCATAACATCCATGCCAAACTCAGATTTCACTACTGCCTTGGCCTGTTCGGTTGATTCTTTTTTCGTCTTGCCGGTCGCCTGGGCCAGAGCACTCTGAAACGCAGTGGTTGCTTCCATTACCTTCGCAGATGTGGCTTTCTCCGACTCGATAAGCGAAGCTTCGTAACTTTCCTCGACATACACATCTTTGGTCAAATCCGCCGGGTCAGGCCAGGGACTGTCCTTCCCGAATTTCGTAGCGGATTCGATTGTATTAAAGGCCTTATCCTTAATCTCGTCAAGCTGCTGCTCTGTGCAAAGTGAATCAGCCAGCAATTTTTCCCTTAAAACAATAATTGGGTCGCGGTCGTGCCACGCCTTCTCCTCGGCCTTCGTACGGTAGGCACGCGGGTCACTTCGGCTGTGCCCATACCACCGGTAGGTCTTGGCCTCAATGATAGTCATCTGATTTTCGACTCTTGCCCATTTTACTGCCGAGCCAACAGCCAGATACACCGCTACAACATCCTGTCCATCGACAATCATCGCTGGAACGTTATAGGCGTAGCATCGCTCTGCAATATCTGTGATGTTGCTTGCTGGTCTGGTACCTTCAATCTCACTGCCGGAGAATGGCACACTCATGCCGTAAAGATTATTCTCAATTATTGCCACTAAGGGCACCTTCAGTGTGGAGGCCATATTCATTGACTCGTGAAAACTGCCGCAGTTGGTGGAGCCATCACCGAAGAATGAGAGCACGACCCTGCCGGTTTTTTTGTATTTCTCAGCCAGGGCTGCTCCGACAGCCGATGGCTGATTGCCACCGACAATACCGGTTGAGCCAAGGTTATTTTGCTTATCTAC
>JAUWLI010000179.1 GCA_030613765.1 Phycisphaerae bacterium | reverse complement strand
AACGGCCTGGAAGGAGTATCAGCATCCATGCCCTGCATCAGATCCACGGGCTCCTCTGCCTCCGAGGGCATGACAAACAGATGTGAGCGTCTGCCATCTTTCCATGTATACCAGTGGCGAACAAAAATTCTGTCGTAAATTCGGCCGGTTGTTTTTTTTGCCTTGATATCGTCGAGCCTTTCCTTTGTGCAGTCCACCGTAGTGCAGTCGGGGAAGACATCCATAGTAAAAGCAATGTGGCGGCCATCAGGTGAGACGAGAAGATTTGCAACGTCAAGGGGCCCATCCGTAACCTGCTCGGCCTCTCCACCGTCAACGCGAATGCGCCAAACCTGTGAGGATTCCGAGCGTGTTGATATAAACCAGATGAACTTGCTATCCGGCGCCCAACGTGGATTAAAGTCGTTTTCCGAATGAGACGTCAAACGACGAAGCTTAGTCCCGTCGACTCCGACGAGCCAAAGGTCGGTCCTGCCGCGGTTGGCTTCGAGGTCTGTTTTCCGCAGCACAAAAACAATCCACTTGCCGTCCGGTGAGATTTGTGGATCCGAGATACGGTCCATCGCCAACATATCGTGAACTGAAAACGGATGAGTTTGGCCGGCAGAAGCTGGGGCACAAACTGCGACAGTTATGTGAAGAATGAAGAACAACAAACAAATCAAACGCATAATTTCCTCCTTTTTCAGTCAAAGGCAGATGGTTTGTTTACCAGCGTTATGGGATAAACAGTTTTTCGGTTTGGTCCCAATCCTGCGGGCAGCTTTTTAGTTAGTCCGGGCTTCCTCCTTCACAAGTGTAATTGGGATATCGAGCCAGAAGGTTGATCCTTTGTCAAGCTCGCTTTCCAGGCCTATACTTCCCGCCAGCATAGCTGCTAAATCTCTACTGATGGTTAGGCCGAGGCCGCTGCCGGTCGTTTCACGGGTTATCGAGCCATCAGACTGGCGGAATTTTTCAAATATCTTTTCCCGGTCGGCTTCAGCGATCCCACAGCCTGTATCAGCTACGGCGAAGCGAACGGTATTATCATCCGGCAGGAGACTGGCCCGAATTTCAATTCTCCCCCGCTGGGGCGTGAACTTTACCGCATTACTTAGAAAATTGTTGAGAATCTGCTGGACTTTTCCGGCATCCGTCATAAGGGGCGGGATATTGATATCGGTCAGGAGCTTTACTTTGATTTTCTTTTTCTTAGTCAGCAACGAAAAGGAGGCTATCAGGGCTTTGCACAACTGGGCGACAGAGGTTTTTTCTATGTGCAGCTCCATTTTCCCGGCTTCCGTCTTTGCCAGGTCGAGCAGATCATTAATCATATTCAAGAGCCTGTTTCCACCCGTAATGATATTCTCGGCGTACCTCTGTGCTTTTTCCTTTTTTAGAAGGCCGGGCTTTTCCCGCAGTACCTGGGCAAAGCCGAGTATCGCATTCAAGGGGGTCCTGAACTCGTGTGAGATATTCGCCAAAAATTCGCCCTTTATTTTGTTTGCCTTGAACAGCTCGATATTCCGCTCGGAAAGCTCTGCTATTTTTTCATCGAGCTGTTTGTTTGCCTGGCGGAGTTTCTCCTGTGCAGCCTGCAGCCCATCGAGCATATCATTAAAGGCATTTGAGAGCTTTTCATATTCGTCGCCGGTCTTTATCGCGCTTCTTATATCGAGATTCCCCTCTGCGACATTACTTGCAAGTGCGCGCAGCTGACGAATCGGTCGCAGTATTACCCGCTGGGTAATCATATAAAATGCAACGACAGCCCCAGCTCCAGCGAAGAGTCCGGCCATGATTATCGAGACCCGATTTAAGAAAATCGCCTCGCCGATTTCAGTGGCGGGGCGCTGAATAACCACGGCACCTATCTGCTCATTTGGTGAAAATGCAGATGCAGACCCCTGGGGCTTATGGCAACCTATACATTGATCTTCTGCCCTGAAAATCCGCACGTAGTTACTGTAACTCAGTCCTCTTTTTCTGGCAAAAAAAATATCATCGTCTTCCGTCTGCTCAGATTTTAGGAACTCAATCATCTCCTTCTGCTCTTCGGTCAACTGGGACAGGTCAGTTTCACCTTCTTTGGTGAAACGAATAAATTGCATCCCCGGGTCGTTTACATCCAGGACTACCCCGGTATTTGCCAGTGGTCGAAGGGCTGTATCATCGGCCCTCTTCAGCCGGAAGTGCTGACGCAGCAGGATTTCAGCTTTGGCCCGGCCGGCATCCAGATAGGCCTTTTTGGTCAGCTGGCCCATCCAGATATAAGGCCACGAAAGCGCAAGAGTTAAGACAACAATGACCGCCATCCCAAATGCTATCCTGCACTTTTCGGCTAACGAGAGAGGCCACAACCTAAGAAGCTTTAAGAGCCTCGCCCCAATGTGCTCTAATTTAATCCTCATAAAGTTTATTATCCGTGAGCAAAAAACAGTCTCGCCTGCAAAGAAGTCAACGGCCCGGCTGGTATTTCCGGCAGCGAGGTAACACTTTTATCCTCAAAATCAGCACAAAATTCAAGCCAATTTTTCACCCATACCTGCCATCTTTGGTTTTGCTTTATGCCTTTATCGACCTGACAATAGCATCATCCATACTGTCTCTGGTCACCAATTTTGAGATTAAGAGGATCATTACTAATATGACTCCACCAACAAAACCTCCGATGTGGGCAAAATAAGCAGGCCCCTCTGTGTATTCACTAATAGCACCCACGATATCAAAAGCGAGACGCAATAGAATTATCCAAAATCCTGCTATACTGAAAAATCGCAAATAGGCTAAAAACCAAAAAAAACACTTTATGGAATTATACGGATACAACACAAAATACGCCCCGATAATACCGTACAACGCACCACTGGCACCGACTGCCATACGGACATCAAAAGTAAGATGAATAACCGCAGCCAGCAGTCCTGTAGCTATGTATACAGGCAGATAGAGTACATTGCCTATCTTCGCACATACGGCATTACCGAAAACCCAAATGAAAATCAAGTTGAATATAATGTGAAGGTAGCCATCGTGCAGCCACATATACCCAAGAAGCCCCTCGGCAGACCAACCAGCTAAAACATAAGGTCCTGTTCGCCATTCGGGATAAACCTCCTTTAGGACAAACACCGCTACTATTGCAATCATTACCAGGTAGTTAGCAAGCGGCCTTCTACTGCTTTGAACGTCAACTTTATAGGGAAGCAACAGGAACAATAGACATTCTCCTCAATCGCAGCGGTGTGCGTTCCCCCTGCTTTGGGCAAGGTTATTACATTTGGTCATTTGTATTTTGCTCGATTGCGCGCAAGTGCTTCTGCGTTCTCAGGTTCAGCTCTTCGAGCTGTTTTGCATCCACCTGGCTTGGTGCATCAGTCAAGAGGCACTGGCCTCGCTGTGTCTTCGGGAAAGCAATGACGTCTCGAATATTTTCCGTGCCGGTAAGCAACATAATGAGCCTGTCAAGACCGAATGCTATTCCACCGTGCGGTGGAGCGCCGTATTCGAGAGCCTTTAGAAAGAAGCCGAACTGCTGCTGCGCCTGCTTCTTCGACATATTCAGCAGGTCAAAGACTTTCTGCTGCACTTTCATGTTGTGGATACGAATACTGCCGCCTCCAATTTCAGAACCATTAACAACAATATCATATGCCTGTGACCGTATACCGGCCGGGTCGGTTTCAAGCTTGTCCAGGTCTTCGGGCACAGGAGCGGTGAACGGATGGTGCAATGAATCGTAACGCTTTTCATCCTCGTTGAACTCAAACAATGGGAAGTCTACCACCCAGACAAAATCAAAGCTGTTTCCATCGTAGAGCTTCAGGTCTTTAGCCAGTTTACATCGCAGGGGCGCCAGGGCCTTGTTGGCAATACTCTGGCTATCAGCGACAAACAACAGCATGTCGCCCTCTTTTGCTTTGAAGCGTTTGATGATCTTTTGCTGCAGTTGTGGGTCGAAGAACTTGGACAGACCACCAACAAATGAAAGTTTATCGTTTTCTTTTTTGAGCTTCGCCCAGGCCAGCCCCTTTGCACCATAGTCGGCAACAAAACCGGTGAGCGTCTTTTCAATATCACTTCTGGAATAATTTTTGCCTGAGGCACAAAGTCCTTTTACAATCCCGCCTTTTTCAACGACGGAAGTAAATACTTTGAACGTGCTTTTTTCGGCGATATCTGATATGTCTTTTAACTTCATATCGAATCTTAAATCCGGCCGGTCGGTACCGTAATCATCCACTGCCTCTTTGTATGACAGACGCCGCATCGGTGCCTTCACATCTATGTCCAGTATTTGCTTCCAGATCCTCGCTAAAAGATTTTCGTGGACGCCGATGACATCGTTAGTATCGACGAAACTCATCTCGACATCGATCTGGGTAAACTCGGCCTGTCTGTCCGCCCTCGGGTCCTCATCACGGAAGCATCGAACTATCTGGAAGTATTTATCGAGACCGCCGACCATTAGAATCTGCTTAAAAAGCTGTGGGGATTGGGGCAGGGCGTAGAAGCAGTCCTTGTGCAACCTGCTGGGGACGAGAAAATCTCTTGCACCTTCCGGTGTGCTTTTGGCTAAAAACGGCGTCTCAATCTCCAGGAAACCCAATCTATCGAAATAGTCTCTCACAATTTTCGCAACACGATGGCGTACCCGGAGTCTTTCCTGCACCGGGGGCCGACGCAGGTCAATATACCGGCTGGTGAGGCGCAGCTCCTCGCTTGTTTTTTCAGCACTGTCGATTTCAAATGGCGGTGTTTTTGAGACATTTAGAATCTCCAACTGCTCAACGACCAGTTCAATTTGGCCTGTGGGCAGCTTTGGATTTTCCATGCCCTCGCTTCGCGGCTGAACCAGCCCTTTTGCGGCTATTACCCATTCGCAGCGGACTGTCTTTGCCAGCTCGTGTGCCTGCGGCTGGGTTACAGGATTAAAGACCAATTGGGTCAGACCTTCCTTATCACGGAGGTCGATAAAAACCAGATTGCCGTGGTCTCGATAGGAATGTGCCCATCCAGCCAGTGTTACCTTTTTGCCGGCATCTTCCAGCCGAAGCCGCCCGCAAGTATGCGTTCTTTTGAGCATCTTAAAACTCTCTCTAAAATTTCTGGTTCGTGATTCTTGCCCCGTCGCCGTCTTTACGACTGACGAGATATTCAGACAAATAGAATAGTCTTCAAAGGCTGTTTCGTCAATAACGAGTTTTTGGATTTGACTTTTGGCCAATTGAGCAGTGGTCGAACTCCTAAGCCTGCGCTGAAATTATGAGTATTAATTAGGTACCTGATGATTTTTACGTTTGCTCGCGGGTTTCATTTGTTCGAATCGTTTGCAGAACAGAAAGAATAATCCGGGCCCAAAAGCCATGGCCATAATTACAACACCAGTGGCGATACCGAAAAAAGTGAATCCCGGAGCGCAGCAATCTCCTCTTCGCCTAACAATAATGTGGCTTGGCACCGCCACAAGCAGTTCAAGAATACTTCCCCGGAGCAGCCAGGTCGTCAGGCGCTGAGTCAATTTCTTCGGGTCAGCATTGTGATAGAAACGATAAAACAATACCGACCAGATGATCCAGCTAACACCAAAGAATGCCAAGCTTGCCCAGGGATAGACCGCCTCCCAACCGTCATCGCCCCAAATCGCCGCCAATATCGACCATATTATCCCGATTAGCACTATCGAAAGCGCCAAAGCAGTGGCCACAATTGGAAGCCATATGTGGCGTCGTGGCTGATAGCTGTCATTGGAGATTTTAACAGGGACCAAAAGAAGAGATGCCTGTATTACAATAAAGAAGCCAACTATGGCCCAAAACTGCCAGGCAGAGTACATATCCAATATTTCGGAGATGTTGGGTTCGCCCATGAAAAGCAGCCACAAAAGTACAGGGACAAATAATACGATAACCAAACCGATATAAAGCAGTACTGTCCAAAATGCCCACTTTGCCATTTTACGCCTCTCACATTTACGGTTTTTGTAGCCGATCACCGGGCCGCGTGATAGAACCGAATACGGGCACCTTCCTGTCATGATAGTTTCTTATATTTACACCCGGATAAATCGACTATATAAGTATCGGCAATTTGTCAGCGATTTACCCAAAATAAAAGGGAAATGCAGGTGGGCTGTACGGTATGTCGGGTAAGTGGAACTCTAATTACACAGTAGTGCCTATTTAAGCATGTTTCGAAGGTAGACATGCTCATTACCATTCCAGGGCTTGGAACAAATGTCAATATCGCCGTCGCCGTCAACGTCGGCTGCTTTGGATTCGTGGCATCGTTTTCCGCTGAGAATCAAATGCTGTTTGAAGTTTTTGCCTTTGCCGTCGAGATTTTCCCAGATAAACCATTTATGGGGCGGCTTACTGGTTAATGGGCCACCACCTGAAAAGATGTCGAGGTCATTATCGTTATCGAAATCTGCAACAGCAAGTGAATGGTAGTCCTGTCCGGTCTTGTCTGCAATCAAG
>JAUWLI010000076.1 GCA_030613765.1 Phycisphaerae bacterium | reverse complement strand
CGCTTTCCGTATTTTTTGGAAATTATACTTTGAAATTCGCTAATATGCATTACTATTCAGATATTGAAAGCGTATAGCGGACGACAACAGAACCTGCCGTTAACGACGGGCAGGAAAAACTATCCCCTATAAGTTATGTTCTTTCCTTCAATTATGGTTGAGAGTTTTTTTTGCGGGCATATCAGGCCCGAACACTGAATTTTTCTACACGCGTTTGCTCAGTCAGGTTCTAATATGTACCCCAAATTGCAGTGATTTTCCTCTCTAAAATGGATAAAACACGAAAAAAGTCTAAAAATTGTTCCAAGTGTGTAAAAAACTTGACATCCGAGGAGTTCTAACGTAGGATTCAAAGAAGGACACCAGTTTTGTATGGAGGCTGTTATGGCTGAGATTAAGCCAAGAATCAGTGTCGAATACGCTGAGAATGCAACAGTAGTTACTTTTATCGACGAGAAGATTCTCGAAGAGTCTGACATTCATGCTCTTCAAGAGTCTGTTATGTCCGTGGTTGAGGAGGCGAAGCAGTTAAACCTGATTTTGGATTTTTGCAATGTTCAGTTTTTTTCCTCTGCTGTTTTAGGACTTTTAATGAGAATCAGCAAAAAAGTTTATGAACAGGAAGGCCAATTACGGCTCTGTAATATAAACCCGCGGATCTACGAAATTTTTAAAATAACGCGTCTGGACAAAATATTCGATATATACGAAAACGTTAAAAGTGCAACCGAAAGCCTTCTTAGCGTAGATTAGGTGCAGCTTTTTTCACTATTGCCAGGGGCAGAGGATGTCCGATAACTAATGGTATTGGATAGCTAATGATTTGAGGTATAATCTTACTTTCAGAGGCCCATTGCAGAAGCTATTCGGGATGGAATAATTTTATGGCGTCAGAAACACCAGTCGGTCACGAAAAGGTTGCCGGAAGTTTAACTTCTGCAGTTACTTCCATACGCGAGGAGATTCTATCTAAACTCAAAGCTTACCGTTTCAGCGAAGAGGACATTTTTGCCGTGCATCTGGCATTAGAGGAGGCCTTTATCAATGCTGTCAGGCACGGTCATAAAATGGACGCAACCATAGGTGTTGAAATTGACTATTCTGTGACCCTGGACAAAGTGGAAGTAACCGTCACTGATGAGGGTGAAGGATTCGACCCGGAATCTGTGCCGGATCCGCGATTTGGTGAAAATCTTTACAAGCCTGAAGGGAGAGGATTGTTTCTTATGCGCTCATACATGGATGTGGTTAAGTTCAACGAGCGAGGTAATAGTGTGTTTATGGTCAAAAATAAAGCAAGTCAGGAACCGATAAACAACGAGAGCCAAACACAGTCATAATCAACAGTGGAGTTTTTTACGCTCACATCAAAAGCAGCTCCATAAAGGATTAGGAGAAGCAATTAAAAGATGTTTAGAACAGCAATTATTATCTGCGGTTGTTTATTTGTATTGAGCGGTTGTGTATCCAATGAAGAACCGATGCCCGTGATTGTATACATTCCTCCTATAGATATCAACCTTGACCGGCCTACAGATATAAAGCCGAAGCCAACGCCACGAAATATTGACAGAAATATCCCCAGAGACTGGTATCCACCATCACGGTTGGAAAGAAAATGGGAAGCTATCATAGTACATCACTCGGCAACGAATAATGGAAATGTGGCAATATTTGACAAGCAGCACAGAGAAGAGCACCATTGGGATGGTGTCGCATACGATTTTGTTATAGGTAACGGCACTGACAGCGGTAACGGCCAGATCGAAGTGACGTTTCGCTGGCGAGGGCAGATTGCAGGGGCACATTGTAAGACACCTAACAACTGGGGGAACGAAAAAGGGATAGGAATCTGCCTTGTTGGTAATTTCGACTACACATCGCCTACTGTACGACAGATGCAGTCACTTGTGAAATTGGTTCGGTTTTTGCAAAACCGATACAAGCTTCCGAAAAGCCGAATTTACGGTCATGGAACCACTCCCGGAGCACGGGTCACCGACTGCCCCGGAAGAAGGTTTCCGATGGCCAGACTGAAATCGATGCTTTATAATTAAGTTTATACGATATCAGCAGTTAAGGCAGGGCGGCATGGTCCTATAAATCCACTTCAAAGCTCAACGAGTGCTTTTTTTGGCAGAATTATACCAAAACATTCTCTCAAATTGGAATGCAAAGAAAGTGCCCCTGTGATTATACCGAAGTCTTTTCAAGTAGCGTTATTCTATAGGTGAACAGGAGCAGTTCGAATGGATATTTGTGAGCCGAAGCTTTCTCGAAGCAGCGTGTTAAATGAACAGATTGCAGGTGAGATTTTTGACATTCTGCCCGAAGATGGCCCTATTGTGATAATTGTTGGTAGAGATGGTAACCACTGGGTCAGCGACTCTGCGAATTTTTCCAGGCTGAACATCAATGAGTCGTTTTTGAAGGGACTCTGTACTACAATCGATGATGGTGCTGAGCCGGTCATAACCCAGATAAATGACTTCGGTGTTGTAGCGTCACAGTTGGCTACGGAGGAGACAAATTGTGGTT
The DNA here is from genome assembly GCA_030613765.1 of Phycisphaerae bacterium. Next base: position 7,969 of record JAUWLI010000076.1, on the reverse strand, counting down.
ATGTGATTATAGCACTGCCACAATATAATTCTGAATCAACCCTGATAAATATTGGTCTGATTGAAATGCTACTGAATCAAATCGGGCTAATAGCCAGACTAGTGGAGAAAAACGATCTGGCTTATGAGCTTCAAACAAAGCAGCTCTGCATGTACAGCCAGAACGATATAGAATCGAGTTGATTTTCATACTGCATATCTCGCATTTTGCATCCCCGGTCACATCTTACATTTAACGAAAATCCATCAAAGTTTGGGTTGTGTTTAAGGGCGTACCTGCTATAATTCGTACTTCGTAGTGCGCATCATGCACAGTGAATGAACTTAAGTTGAGAGAAAAAATGAGATTTCAGGTTTTTAAGAACGGGCAAGTTGTTGATAAATTCGAATTGTGTGGTGCCTATCTTTTCGGGACGGACGGAGTCAGCATTCGGCGGGCGAGGATTACATTTAAAAAAGGGATTGTCGAGTGTGAAAAGCCGAATCTGGGAACGGCGGGACTGGCTTTGTTGTGGCCTATCGAAGGTTTCGGCAGCGTGCTTTTACCAACAACCTGCCTGCCTGAGCGAGCTGATCCATATATACTGAACGTCGAGGTGGCCCGGGCCAGGCTGATGCAAATCATTAACAAGCGGGAGGACTGGTCTTTCTTTGATAAAGTGGAAGGCTTAGACAAAATTTACAAAGAGGCCCAGGATTTGTTTATTCAGGCGATTCAAAAAATAACAGATGCACCACTGGCGTCTAAATTGGCAGATGAATCACTAAGAAGGGCAACTGTTTTTTCTGAGAAGCTGGCAGTGAAACAGGCAGAGGTGCTTTTTGATTCGCGAGTCAAAAGCCGCGGTTTTGGGCGAGGCTGCATTGGTTGCAGAGTAGATCCTATGCAGATTTATAATTCTAAATATGTTGAGAATCTGCTCAAATTATTCGGCTTCGTAACGATACCCATAAACTGGGCCCGGATAGAGTCTACTAAAGGCAGTTATGATTTTTCAATGGTTGATGCCTGTATTAAGGTTCTTGGTAAGAAGAAACTGGCAATCAGTGCTGGTCCGCTGCTTTGTTTCTCGCAAGAATATCTGCCCAAGTGGCTGTTCCGCAGTGGAGAGGGATTTGAAAGGGTTCGTGAGACGGCTTATCAATTCGTTTCGAAGGTGGTTACACGGTATGCAGACGACATTTATACGTGGTCTGTAATCAAAGGTTTAAATGTGTTTAACGATTTTGGATTTAACTTTGAGCAGGTTCTTGAAATGACTCGCGCGGTTAATATGGCCGTAAAAGCGGCCAGCGACAGGGCTTTTAAGATAATAGAAATCTGCAATCCGTGGGGTGAATATTACGCAACCAAGACTGATACGATTCCGCCTTTAGTGTATATGGATATGGTTGTGCAGAGCGGGATTAACTTTGACGCGTTTGGATTGGCCATGCAGTTCGGGAAAAATCAATCGGGTATGCATATTAGGGATATGATGCAAATATCTGCGATATTGGATTACTTCGGGCCTATAGCGAAGCCTTTGTATATAACGGACGTGGAGGTTCCGAGCCAAAACAGTAGTGGTTTGCAGCGTGCAGCAGTTGCGGGCGTGTGGCACAAAGAATGGGACCAGGCGGGGCAGGGAGAGTGGATTGAGCAGTTCTGTAAGATAGCACATAGCAAACAATTTGTTGATACAGTGGCATATTCGAGGCTTTGCGATGCAGAGGACAGTACGATAGCCAACAGCGGCCTGTTGACGGGGCGTATGGAGCCCAAAAAGTCGTTTCACACCTTGAAAAAATTACACGATTCTATTTTCAATCGGTAAATAAATCGTGGCTCGTGCATCGGTGAAGTGACGTTTTTTCAGAATGCGGGATGTACCGGATTATATCGTGAGTGATAACGTTATCCAACGAGCAGAAGTCAGGCAAAGCAGGATTCAATCATTTGCATTTGTTATCAGCGTATGCGTGTGTGCTCTGTTTTCTATAGGTTTTGCGGTTTCAAGTCTTGCGGCGGTTGGAGAAGCCAGTGGAATCGAGTTAGACGAGAGGATAAATCCAAACGATGCGCCAATAGCAAGTATGGTAAGATTACCGGGGATAGGTATTTCACGAGCTGAGGCGATAGTGGCTTGTCGAGAGGATTTACGCAAAGAAGACAGCAACAGCCGGGCATTTCGGAGTTGCTATGATTTGCAAAAAGTAAGAGGCATAGGGCCTAAAACGGTACAAAATATAAGCGAATGGCTGAAGTTTGAATAACAATTAAGGTGGAAATGTTTAAACAATTCAGAGTTCTATTGTTGACGGTGCTGCCGATAGCCTTCTTAGGGTGTACAGGACAGTTGGTGGCCGGGCAGGAAATCATTGAAAGGGCAAAGTTGATTCACGAAAAAGTTTTCACACTTGACAGTCATGTCGACATTCCTGATGCCGGGTACGCAACAGAGGCGTTTGACCCGGGGATAGACCATCCGAAGCTCAAATGTGACCTTGTCAAAATGAATAAAGGTGGTGTGGACGGTGTGTTTTTGGTTGCTTACGTTAGCCAGACAAAGCGTGACGCCGAGGGATACAAAAACGCATACGAATCTGCGATGGATAAACTTAAAGCAATACGACGTCTGACCGAAAATATGTATCCCGACCGCTGCACGCTTGCCACATCGCCGGACGACGTTGAGCGCATTGCGAAAACCGGCAGAAAAGTTATTATGATTGGTATAGAGAACGGATTTGCTATAGGTAAGGACCTGTCACTTATTGACAAGTTTTACGGCCTCGGTGTCCGATATATCACGTTGAGCCATAATGGTCATAATGACATTTGCGATTCCTGCAATCGGCGGGAAAAACTGGGTGATAAGGAAACTGAACACAACGGTCTGAGCAAATTCGGTGAGAAAGTTGTTGCGAAGATGAACCGGCTGGGCATTATGGTTGATGTGTCTCATATTTCTGAAAGCTCTTTTTACGATGTTATCAGAGTGTCAAAGGCGCCCATTATCGCGTCACATTCGGGATGTCGCGGGCTTGCCGAGCATTCAAGGAATCTATACGATGAGCAATTGAAAGCGCTTGCGAAAAACGGAGGTGTTATCCAGATAGTGGCGTATAGCGGCTTTGTGAAACCGGATTCACCCGAACGCCGTAAAGCGATAAAAAGTTTGGGAGAGGAAGGTGAAGATGAGACAAAGGATATTGGGTGGTTCCATGAACAAATGAAAGTAATCGATGCACAATATCCGCCGGGAAACTTAGTGGATTTTGTGGATCATATAGACCATGCTGTCAAGATTGCCGGGATTGACCACGTTGGAATCGGCAGTGATTTTGATGGTGGTGGGGGTATTCCGGGCTTTAATGACCACTCTGAAGCACTGAACGTTACGATTGAATTGATTAAGCGGGGGTATCGCGAAGAGGATATTTGTAAGATATGGGGAGCTAATCTGCTCCGTGTATGGCGCGAAGTGGAAAAAGTAGCACGAGATTTGCAGAAAGGTACTAAACGTGGATGAGTGGGAAATAGACAAGCCGTTAGGGCAGTGCCGGGGCAGCGGTAAAAAAATTGAGTACGGCGAAGAATACTTTGGGGCTCTTGTAGAAACAAAGGAAGGACTGAAACGTCAGGATTTTTGTGCCGACTACTGGAATGAGCAGGGGCCGGAGGTTTTTTGTTACTGGAAGACCAGGCTGCCACACCCCGAGGAGAAACGGAAAATATTCGTTGACGATGAGATGCTGATGGCCTTTTTTGAGCGGTTGGCTGGAGAGAGAGAGCAGGAAAAGATAAACTTTAGGTTTGTGTTGACACTGGTTTTGATGCGAAAAAGACGTCTTAAATACGATTCGTCCAGGATCGAAGACGGTAAGGAAATCTGGCGGTTGAGAATAGCGGGCGGCGATAAGGAATTTGTCGAAGTGATAAATCCCAATCTCGATGAGGAACAAATCGAACAACTATCGTCACAGGTTGGCCAGATACTTCATGTTGATTTATGAACTCGTATTGCGCATAACGTAACGAAAAGGAACTTGTGAATGAGGGCTTTTAATAAAATAGTTAAAATTTTGATACCAGTATTTGTGGCGATATTTTTTCTTAACGGCTGCGGGCCCCAGAGGCGTGAGCCGAAGCCTGTTCTGGGAGTTAGGAAAACAGCGGCTGAGGCGCTGTCTGTTTTGAGGTCCCGCTCACAACATACGGGACCGCTGAAGGCCAATGGGCAATGCCTTTGGCAGTATTATAATGAGGGAAAGAGGCGTAAAGAAAACTTTGCGGTGAAACTTTGGATGAATCCACCGGCGGAGGTTTACCTGCAGGGCGATATCGCTTTTAATCCGAAAGGGATTGTTCTCGGCTCAAATGCGAGCGAGTTCTGGCTTTTAATCAAACCGGAACTCAGCAGTTATTCATGGGGAAAATGGTCCGAGCAGGAAACATCGGGCGGACTTATGGTTGTTCCTAAAACTTTGGATGAGGCTCTCGGGATTGTCGAGGTCATCGATGAAAAGAGCTGGTCTTTGTCTAAAGAAGGGGGCTTTGATGTGCTTATCAGGCGCAGTGACAAGGGTGTAATTGCCAGGAAGCTGTATATCAATCGGCGGGACTATTTAGTTCGAAAGATTGAGTACTTTGATGTGAATGGGAGTGTTTTGGCTCTGGCCGAACTGGATAAATACAAAGACGTGACCGAAGACTTTTTTGTTCCGACCGTTATAAAGATTGTGATGTATGGGGAGGCTGGCAGCGAAAATTCGGACAGCATTACGCTTAACTTGAAGTCTGTCAAACCGGAGAGCTTTACCGAGAAACGACGAAAAAAGATTTTCACCAAGCCTGAGATGAAAGGTTACAAGCATTTCTATAGAATCATTTACGGTCATCTGGTTGAAGAGCAGCAGTAGAAAAAAAGGAGCTGTTTATGGGCTGGCTGAGTCTAAAAGAGAGAATGAGTGAGGGCCTGTTTTTATTAGACGGGGCGATGGGGACGCAGTTGATTGCTCGCGGGATCGAAGCGGGTGTGTGCAATGATTACCTGAATATCGAGTCGACGGATATTGTATTTGATGTTCACCGGGCGTATCTTGAAGCGGGCAGCGATGCGGTTATTACCAATACGTTCGGGGCCAATAAGTATGCTTTGGCCAGGCACGGATTAGCTGAAGAAGTTGCCGGGATAAACACTGCGGGCGCCGAGATAGCACGGCGGGCGGCAGGGGATGAAAAATACGTCTTAGGTGATATTGGGCCGAGCGGGGATTTTCTGGAGCCTTTGGGCAGTTTAAAGCCGGATGAGTGTAAAGATGCATTCGGCCGGCAGGCGAAGGCGCTTTTAGGCGGGGGGGTGGACGGGTTTATCATCGAGACGATGACTGCTTTGGATGAAATCGAGATTGCAATCGAGGCGGTGAAATCAGTCAGTGGTAGTTTGCCTGTTTTTGCATCAATGTCCTTTGACAAGGCCGGTGATGATTTCAAAACGATGATGGGGGTGGATGTTGACTCAGGAGTTTCAAAAATGGTCTCACTCGGTGTTGATGCGGTTGGCTTTAATTGCGGGACGCTGGAGCTTGATGAATATGTGAAGCTGGCGGAGAAGTTTGTTTCGACGGTGAAGGCTTTGAGTCAGGATGTGTTGGTTTTTGCAGAGCCTAATGCAGGCAAGCCGGAACTGGTTGACGACAAAGCGGTTTACAGGGTGTCGCCGGAGGATTTCGCAGCGGCGGCTGAAAAAATTCGTGCAGCAGGTATGAGCATCATCGGCGGCTGCTGCGGAACCGGGCCGGAGCATATTGAGGCCGTGGCTAAAGAAATGAAAAAATATTAAAGACCAGCCAGCCAGTTCTGGGCCAACTTTTTTAAATCATTCTCATCAATGTTTCCATCACTGGTAAGGTCGACGCCTCCACACTGGCCACAACTGATCCGGCCCCAGTAACCGGCAAAATAAGCGAAGTCAGCCATATTCACTCCATTGAGGCCGACAAAATCTGCTGTGCTTCTTTGGTGTACGAGCATGGGGTAGGTCTTTCCCTCAGAAATCGTCCAGATATCCTCATCTCCGTTTGCACTTTCGGCCTCGAAATCCCAGCCGGCACTTGTAAATGTGCTTTTGGTTTTCATCTCCGTGGTGGTCTTGCCGGTAATATCGGTTACTGCTGCATCTCCAGTTCCTCCTACGCCGTCCAACTGGTCAGTAGTGTTCGTATCCCAGAAAGAAGCCGAGATATTTCCGTGATTAAATCCAGCCAGTCCGCCGGCAAGGCTGGCGTATTGTGAAACGCTGCCGGTTGAATAGCAGTTCGAAAGTTCGACGTAAGTCCTTCCGACCAGACCTCCAAGGTTTGCATCTCCAAAAACGTCGGTGCATGCAAAGCAGTTTGTCACCGAGGCCGTGTAGTTGCGTCCGACAAGGCCGCCCACGCAGTTATCGCCCGCGACACTGCCTCCCTGTGCTGAGCAGCGGGACACCGTTCCCCTTCGCAAGTAGCCAACCAGAGAACCGACGTTATCGCCTGTTCCGGCATTGACATTGGGATCAATCAAATCTAAATCCTTAATCTCTGAGTTATCTCCGTCTACGTAGCCGAAGAGACCAACAAAATTCGCATTTTCTGAGTTGTAAGTAAAGTTATGAATCTTGCGACCATTGCCATCAAAAGTTCCTCTAAAGGCGTAGCCGAAATAGGTTCCGATCAGGTTGAATTGCGTTCCGGTATAGCAGCCGAGGTCGATATCGGCCATGAGTTTGAAGTGCTTGAACATATCCGCAGGATTTAGTCCGATTGTGTTGAGTTGCTCAGCAGTGTAAATCAGGAAAGGGTCGGGCGCTGTGCCGCTGCCGCCACCATATTCCTCGGGCTCAGGCGGTGTGGCCCCCTGTAAACCAGGGGCGTATACGGTTGCAGTATGTTCCGGATCTTCGAAAACTACGCCTGTCGGGCCTGCCCGGCAAACATTTCCCTCTATAGTTATGTTACAGGCGGCGGAAATGGTAAATGTAAGAAGAACGCCGGTAGGGGGCGGGGCGTTAGGCTCGCCGAAATACAGCGAGGCCATCTCGATAGTCATCCCGGATCTACCAAGTCCACCGATTGCGCAGAAGCCGCTGGAGACCGGCGTACCATAATCTACCAATTCTCCCCAGGGATTGATTTCAATTGAACCCGGATAAACCCAGTAATAAGGACTAAGGTTTCCTACCGAGGTAATTCTGCCACTACTGACCCTGATATCGAAAGCAAAAACTCTTACCCGCACCGGTTCTTCGGAGAAGTCGTAACTGAGTTCAATTACGCCATTGCCGAGGTCTGTACAGTTAATATAGACGGCAGCCATTGCCGGAGAGGTTATTAGAATTACCGCCAAAACCAACGAAGTGTAAGTTAATGACATTCTCATTTTTTCCCTCAAAATTCAACTAAAATAATTATACCGCGCTTCCAACTGACCTGCAAGTAAAAAGTATTGCAGCCGTCGGAGTTTTTTAAGCAGGTTTGAGGAATTTAGCGATTTGGGTGATGGTCTTTTTGGTTGCGCCCTGGTTTTTTTTGATTACTTCCCGGCCGTTTTTGGCGATTTGTTGGGCGAAATCTGTTTCAGTGAGGCATTTCTGCATTGTTTGAAGCAGGTCTTGTTCGTCTTTGACCATAACGGCGCCTTCATCTTTTAGAAGGGCATCCACGGTTTGTCTGAAATTGAAGGCATGTGGGCCGAAGATGGTGGGTTTGCCGAGTGCGGCGGCTTCCATCATATCGGAGCCACCCATGGGAACGAGGGAGCGGCCGACAAAAATTATTGCTGAGAGCGAATAGAATTTTCGCAGGTCGCCCATTGTGTCGCCAAGGATTACGGGTGTTTTGTCAGGGTACTTGGCGTCGGTGTTTTTGATATCGCTGTAGCGGACGAAATCGAAGCCGGCGTCTTTAATAAGTTGAGCGACTTCGTCAAATCTTTCCGGTTTTCTGGG
>JAUWLI010000166.1 GCA_030613765.1 Phycisphaerae bacterium | reverse complement strand
GCATATTCGGTTTGTGGCCCGGCTATTTTCATTTTATGTAACTCCTTTAATACGGAAACTACCCGAAATCCTTGATTGGTACGGTTATTGTTACCTCCGATTCGTCTTTCGTCAACCGGCGGGGTAAATTTTTTCCTGCGTGTGCAACTGCCTTCAGGCAGATAAATATTTTGTACACTCTGGCCAGCTTTTAAATGATTAATGATGAATGTTTATTGGTCGGAGCCATCCCCAAGCCCTTCGGGCTTGAGGCTGCCACCCCCGAAAAGAATTAAGAATTGTCCTCGGCTTTTGTGCCACTGCCGTAAGTCATACTATATAGATTAGCTTGATAAATCGTTTCACAGGGAGTATAGTATCGGCAACTGGAAAAAAGAGCAGTTTTTCACGATGAAGAGTAAATTTAAGATTGCAAAAGTTGTATTCCCGCCCCCAACCAGGTAAGGGGCAAGCTTGACGGGGATGACAATAATTACGGAATATAAAGAAAGGAAAAAGAGAAGTGTACAAGATTGCAGTGATACCCGGTGACGGTACGGGGCCGGAAGTAACGGTCGAGGCGGTTAAGGTATTAAAATCGGCTGCGGACAAGTTTAATTTCAAAGTAGACCTGACCGAGTTTGACTTCGGCGGCGAAAGATATAAAAGGACGGGCGAGACGCTGCCGGACAGCGCTATTGAAGAGCTGCGCGGATTCGATACCATTCTACTCGGCGCGATCGGGCATCCCGACGTAGCGCCGGGGATTCTTGAGAAAGGGATACTGCTCAAGGCCCGTTTTGCATTGGACCAGTATATCAACCTTAGGCCGGTCATACTGTATCCCGGAGTGGAGACGCCTCTGAAAGATAAAGGGCCGGACGATATAGACTTCGTTGTCGTTCGCGAAAATACCGGCGACCTCTATACGGGCACGGGCGGCATTTCAATGAAAGGGACGCCGCAGGAAGTTGCTGTTCAATCCGCTGTCTATAACCGCTTCCAAGTTGACCGGTGCCTCAAATACGCATTCGAGTATACGCGCAAGCACGGCAAAAAGGCACGCGGAAAAGGTGATAAAAATACTTTGGCTCTGTGCGGCAAGACGAACGTGCTGACATATATATACGACCTGTGGGAACGCGCCTTCCATGAAATGGGCAAGGCCGAATACACGGACATCGAGAGGGAATACTATCACGTTGACGCCACGTGTATGTGGATGGTGAAGAATCCCGAATGGTTCGACGTTATCGTAACGGGCAATATGTTCGGAGACATCATCACGGACCTGGGCGCGATCGTGCAGGGCGGGATGGGTATCGCAGCAGGCGGGAATATTAATCCGGAAGGAGTCAGTATGTTCGAGCCAATCGGCGGAAGCGCACCGAAATATACGGGCAAAGGGATTATTAATCCGCTGGCAGCTATCTGCGCAACGCAAATGATGCTCGAGACACTCGGTGAAGAAGAAGCGGGGCAAAAGATAGAGCAAGTCGTCATGTTCGTAACGGCCAATAAGCTAAAGAGTCTTCAGGCCGGGCAAATGGGTTACTCGACGAGTGAAGTTGGTGACCTGGTTGCTGAGAAAGTTGCTGAATAAAAAATAGCAACTCTGCTTAGGAGAAAAACGAATGGACAAACGAACACAAAAAATCAAAGATAAGCTTATCCAAAGTGCCAAGGAATTACTCAGCGGGCCACGCAAACAAGTTGAGTTTACTGAAGACCCCAAGGCTAACAAATTCTTGAACGACATCGAGAATTATCCCCATGGTTTTGTCCTTGGTTGCATTATGGATCGTCAAATAACCGCAGAAGTTGCATGGTTGATGCCCTATAAGGTTTGCAAATATGTTGGAGGATTTAGTTTTGATGAACTGAAGAATGTCTCTATCTCAGAATTGCAGAAATTAATCAAGCACAGAGTTCAAAATATGCCTCAGTACTTCAATGAGGCTATACAACGTATCGACGAGGTATATGATGGGGATGCCAGTCGCATTTGGAAGGGTTGTCCAAGCAGCGCAGCCATTGTCAGGCAATTTCTTGAATTTTCTGGGGTGGGTCCCAAAATTGCAACTATGGCGGCAAATATTCTCGTTCGTCATTTTAAAATACCTGTTCGAGACAAATACTCCATAGACATTTCAGTTGATACACATGTTCGTCGTGTCTTCAAAAAACTTGGATTAGTTCGCGATCAAGCATCGGACGAGGAAATAATTTACACAGCAAGAGAGTTAAATCCGGAGTATCCTGGAATATTTGATTTGGCTGTTTGGGAAATCGGCCGGAACTGGTGTAAGCCTAATCGGCCCCAGTGTGTGGACTGTTATATGCGGGATTGCTGTCCGAGCAGTACCGAAAATTAGTGACGACCCCGTTTGAATTTTTTATTGAATATTCTTTGTGCCTCTGTACCTTTGTGTCTATTTTTTAATTTTGCATTTTGATTTTTAACTTTTGATTTTTTAACGATGCCTGCTAACCTGACACCGGAATATTTCAAGGCCGAGAAGTGGTTTCGCGAGGCGACGACCACAGAGGAGAAAATCCTTGCGCTTGAGCAGATGCTCAGCGTGATGCCGAAGCACAAAGGCACGGACCATTTGCGGGCGGACCTGCGGCGCAAGCTCAGCAAACTCAAAGAAGCCCCGGCCAAAAAAGGTCACGGCACACACGTTGATATTTTCCATGTTCCTCGAAGCGGGTCAGGTCAGATTGTACTTATAGGGACTCCGAACAGCGGCAAGAGTTCTATAGTTGCCTCGCTGACAAATGCAAAAGTACACGTGGCCGAATTTCCCTTCGCAACCAGTGCGCCTGTTCCCGGGATGGTGACATTCGAGGATGTCCCAATCGAGTTAGTGGATATGCCGCCCATCACCGCTGATTTCATCAGCCCGGGTCAAGTGGGGACATATCGCAATTGTGATGTAATCGGTATCGTTATCGACCTTTCGGCCGACGTCGAGGAGCAATTAGGCATCTGCCTGGACTTTCTGGAATCCAGGAAGCTGCTCATCGACGCCGCGTCTCCTGCGGTGGACGAACACGGCAACGCCCTTGCCAAGAAGGCCTTTTGCATTTGTACCAAAGCCGACATTGCTGCTGCGGGCGCTATTGAAAAGCTGAAACAATCGTGCAAATATTCGTTTGAGTTCGTGGAGATTTCCAATACAACCGGCGCCAGCCTTGAGGAACTTTCCGCAACCATGTTTAGGTTATTAGGTATCATCCGGATTTACGCGAAACCGCCGGGCAAGCCAGCGGACATGAGCGACCCATTCACGCTACCGGCCGGGTCAACAGTTATGGATTTAGCAACAGCCATCCACCGCGAATTAGCAGGGAAACTTAAGTTCGCACGAATATGGGGGACGGGCGTTTATGACGGGCAAAATACCCAGCGCAATCACGTCCTGAACGATAAAGACATTATTGAGCTGCATTTCGGATAACCGGTCCCGGTTTAGCCACGAAATTCGGCAGCAAGCCATCCCCAAGCTGGGCTTGAGGCTGCCACCCGTCGGTCCCGATTTAGTCCCGAAGGTCAGCAGCAAGCCATCCCCAAGCTGGGCTTGAGGCTGCCACCCGTCGCGCTGTTTAGTTCCAAAGGCCAGCCCGGATATCCCAAAAAAACCTGAATTTCTGCTTGACAAATGGGGATGCACTGTTTATATTGGAAATTCGGAGTCTTTATATAGTTTAAGCAACAGGCGGGCATTACGCGCGAAAAGACAGGGCGCAGCTTCTGAGGAGGCTCGTATTGGCGCGGTAAGGCAATGGCCGTTTTAGACGTTTGAACCCGGGATTTCGTATCGAATTTGTACGGGATGCCAATTACAAAAAGGAGGATTAGAATGAACGGGAAGGCATATCTCAATATTTGGCTATCGGTCTGGGTGCTCGTGCTGTTACCTGCGGGGCGGGCGGCAGTCGGAGAAACCATCTACGTGCCGGCCGATTTTAACAGTATCCAGGCGGCGATCTATGCAGCATCGAATGGTGATGAAATTGAAGTGGCACCGGGGACGTATAATGAGGCCATTAATTTAAACGACAAGTGGGTGAGGCTTTACAGCAGTGGCGGGCCGGATGTTACGACCATAGATGCCAATGGTATCGCCGGGGCCTATCATGTTGTACAGTGCGTAAACGGCGGGGAGATTCTCGAAGGATTTACCATCACCGGCGGAAACGCCAACGGCCTGGTCTACCCGGACGACACAGGCGGCGGAATGTACAACAACCACAGCAGCCCGAGGGTGAACAACTGCATCTTTACGGGCAACGCGGCTGTATACGGTGGCGGCGGGATGTACAACGAGGACTGCAATCCCACGGTAACCAACTGCGTCTTCATTGATAATGTCACCACGGGCGCCGGCGGAGGAATGGGGAACGAATACGGCAGCGATCCTTCTGTGACCGACTGTAACTTCATCAGCAATACGGCCAATTGGGGGGGCGGGATATATAACTACCAAAGCCGGCCGAGCGTTAACAACTGCACATTCAGGGATAACACTGCCAACGACGGTGGCGGGATGCTCAACGAAAGATGTAATCCGATAGTGACCAACTGCACATTCAGCGGCAATGAAGCAGATAACGGCGGCGGCATGTTCAACCAGAGCAACTCTCCGACATTAATAAATTGTACGTTCAGCGGCAATGAAGCAACCAACGGGGGCGGCATGCTCAACCAGAGCAGCAGCAGGCCAATTCTAACCAACTGCATCTTCATTAGCAATACGGCAAGCAATGCAGGCGGCGGCATGTTCAACCGGGTCGACAGCGATCCGACAGTAACCAACTGTACGTTTAGCGTCAATACGGCCGGCAATTCAGGCGGTGGTATGTACAATCACGACAGTGATCCAAGGCTGAGAAACTGCACTCTTACGACCAATACGGCACTTATAGGGGCAGGGATGTTCAACCTCCGCTGCTGGTCGACATTGACCAACTGCATCCTCTGGGGTGACACTCCCGATGAGATCTTCGATATAGAAATCTCATCCACCGTCAACTATTGCGACATTCAGGGCGGGTGGTCCGGCTATGGTGGCAACAACATCGATGCAGATCCGTGCTTAGTTAATGCATCCTCAGGTGATTTACGGTTATCAACACCGGCTTCTCCCTGCGTGGATGCCGGTGACAGTACTTTTCTGCTGAATGCTCGGATTTATCTCGACCTGGACGGAAAACACCGGTATGTCGACATTGATTCTGTTGACGATACGGGTTACGGTCCTTTGGAGTTTCTTGATATAGGAGCGTACGAATTTAACTGCAACTACACCGGCGGCGACAGCAACTGTGACGGAGTGGTGGACTTCAAAGACCTGGGAATACTTTGTAATAACTGGCTTTCAGGGGCCGAGCCGAAGTGATAAGAATCTACAGTTTTATAACACAGCAAAGGGCCGTGAGGATTAAACCGGCGGCCCTTTTTGTCTGGGTATATGCTCAATTTGAATATCCACGGGTGTTTATGACGGGCAAAATACCCATCGCAATCATGTCCTTAACGACAAAGACATTATTGAGTTGCATTTTTAGTGATTTTGCTTACAATACCTGCCTAACAACAAAATAAAAAATCGCGGCTTTTCAGAGGAATGTGTGATACGTGATTTGTTCGTTTTGTTCTGTCAATCAAAATTGATTTGAAGCGTGTTTGGTATTATTGAGCCTTTAAGGAGAACGGAAATGGAAAGCAGATTTAAGATGAGCAGAGTTTTGTTTGCTTGTATCGGCTTTTTGATTTTTGCGATACCGGCTATTATGTTCTGCGGAGCTGTCAGAGCCTCATCAGGTGACAAGGCTGAACAACCGGGCAACCTGATAGAGAACCCCTCGTTTGAAAAGGTAGCCGATGATGGTCCTGCCGGGTGGAAAAAGCAAACATATCGCGAAAAAGGCGAGTTCAAGTATGTTGAGGGCGGGCGAACGGGCAAGCGGGCCGTTATGCTGTCATCGGAGAGCGGGGCCGATATCGGATGGCTGACTTCGGTTCCGGTCAAGCCGCGGTCGAAATACAGATTGTCCGGCTGGATTAAAACGGAAAACCTTGAGGCCGGCTCCGGTAAAGGAGCGATGTTGAATCTGCACAACATTCAGCCATCGCAAACACCGGCAGTGACAGGGACGAAGGACTGGACGAAGGTGGAGGTTGTCTTTGATACGGGAGAGCGAGCGGCCGTGGAAATCAACTGCCTGTTCGGGGGATGGGGATTGTCCACGGGTAAGGCGTGGTACGACGATGTGCGCCTGGAGCTGCTCTCTACTAAAACAACGAAGCTGTCCGTGACAATCGATGCAGGCCAGACGGGCGAGCCGATTTCCAAATATATCTACGGGCAGTTTATCGAACACCTCGGGCGGTGCATTTACGGCGGCATCTGGGCGGAGATGCTGGAAGACCGCAAGTTCTATTTCCCGATAACGGCAAAATACGAACCCTATCGCGGCAGCCGGAACGTCTCCAAGGATAATCCGTTCGCTATAGTAGGGGCATCGCCGTGGCAAATCATCGGGCCGGCGGATTCGGTGACAATGGTGAAAGAAGGTTCCTTCGTCGGCGAGCACACGCCGCTGATCGCGCCGGGCGGCGGGATCGCACAGCATGATCTGGCTTTGCGCAAAGGCAAAGAGTACGTCGGGTACGTCTGGATCAAGCCTGCGACAGGCAAGACGACGGTTCGAGTTTCG
>JAUWLI010000219.1 GCA_030613765.1 Phycisphaerae bacterium | reverse complement strand
TGGTCAGCGGCTGATTGCGGTCAATGACATGAACCTGGAAGTGCCACAAGGTTCGGTCTTCGGTCTACTGGGTCCTAACGGCGCCGGAAAAACAACAACACTGCGTCTCTTGTTGGGATTGCAACGCCCGACAGCCGGGCGGGCTGAGGTTTTCGGCAAGTCGTGCGGACCCAACGCGGTTGCTGTCCGTTCTCAGATTGGCTATCTTCCCACAAATCCGAAGTTGCCCGGCAGCTTAAGGCCCATTGAATACCTGGATCTTCTCGGCAAGTTATCTCGGCTGCCGCGACAGGTCCGCAAGCCACGGATATCTGCGTTACTTCGCGCCGTTGGTTTGCTTGGGGCCACCGATCAGCGGATCCAGACCTTCTCCACCGGGATGTGTACTCGGCTGGGATTGGCCGCTTCGCTTGTCGGTGACCCGCCTCTGCTGCTCTGGGATGAGCCCACAGCCGGCCTGGACCCAACGGCCCGGCGATTCACGCTGGACCTCATCCGTGAACTGGGAAAGACCAAGACCGTTGTTGTTGCAACGCATATTCTCACCGACATTGATCAGATCTGTGATCACCTCGGTGTTATGCACGAAGGACGTATGATTTTCACCGGTTCAATGCAGGATATGAAGCGACGTCTTCGCCGCGACGGCTTCAGCCTGGAGTTGGAGGGTGAAACTGACAACATCCGGCTTCTGGCTCAAGAGGTCAACAATCTGGAGGGCATCGACGCACACCTTGGCCCCGGCCAGACATTGCTCGTCCGGATTGCCAATGATCGCGGCCGCTCCCTTGCATTGGCCGAGGTTTTAAAACTTGTCGACGCGAGCAAACTCTCGCTGCAGGCGGTCCATTCCGGTCAGAATGCGACCGAGAACGCTTATCTCCAATTACTCCAGGAAGAGGAAGCCCATGGATTTCACCGATAAAACCTCAAAGCTCGGCACACGGATGATGCCCTACGTTGCGATTCTCCAGCATGATATGAAAGCCTTATGGGGGAGTCGGCTGGTCCGTCTTTGGTTGGGGGCCACGGCGGCTTTGACGTTGATGCTGGCCCTGGCGAATTGGTCTCAATTTCAAGACGCCCCTCTGATAGCCTCTCTTTTGTTTCCGTACCTGGTATTTCCCTGGTTTTTTGTAGTAGTCGTGCTGGGGGTAGGCCCGGTGTCGGGCTCACGGGCCGAAGCGTTGGCCGACGGAATCTTGAGCCGCCCCGTAAGCCGTAGCGGATACTTGATTGCCGCCTGGTTCGCCAGAGTCTTGCTTGTATGGAGCGCGTACCTGGTCGTGGTGGTCCCGGTCATCTTGCTGGTCACCTTGGCCAAACGCCCGGTCCCCGAAGATACGGTAACCGTCTATGGAATCGTCACCGCCCTATTCGTAGTGGGGCTCGTACTCACTTTCCTCGTGTCGCTGGGTTTTCTCATGGGAACGCTGTTGCGAAAGCCACTATTGGCCGTAGTGGTGCTCATCTTCGTTTGGTACCCAATCAGCGTTATTCTGAGCGTCTTTTCGCTGGAGGAGTTCTCACCAATCAGCTTGTGCCAGGCGCTGCCCACACAGCTTCGCCAGCCATGGCGAGAGGTCGAAGGTAGCACAAAGGTCAACACCACCAATAAGTTGGACATGAATGCGTTCAGTAGTCTTTCCAACTTTTTCAGTGTTCTTTCACCCACCAAACCACAGCCAAAGGCCGCCACACCTGATTTCTTCGAGAGCAAAAAATTCGCCAATTTTTCGCTGCTCCGCGTAACTTTGGGATACGGGCTGCCGACCCTGATGGCTGTTATCCTGGCGACCCTGAGCTTCTATTGGCGCGATTTGTGACATATTGCCGTAATGAAAAACATATCGTTCCTGCATCCCGAACGGTAACCTTTGAGCCGTATAAGCACATAAGAATCCGAGAGGACAGTTAGTTGTAAACTAATTGACATATGCTCATTTTCCATTTAATATGTTATCTTTAATAAAAGCGTTTTTCCTATGGTTTTTTCATTAAAAGGAGGATGTGCCATAATGAGGTCAACGATTCGCACCTTCACTTGTTTAATAATATTTACCGCAGTTCTGCATCTCGAATATCACCTGGATGCCGCACGTGCAGGCACTGCGGCCCCTTCTGTGGGGCCGACAGTTTCAGGGAAAAGAAATACAGAAAGACCGTTAGCAAATACCCTGATATGGGACACAGTGTCGCCTTTTGTAAATACAGTGGACATCCAAGATAGAACTAACTGGAAATTTGTTCCTGCTGACCTTCTTACGCTCGAACTCGACCCACCCGCTGCCATTTCAGACCCGAGTTACTATGGGAGAGAATACTCTTTCAAAGGAGATGTAGTAGTAGAGAACGAGCACTTAACCACCGTGTTTTCGTCAAAAAAAGGTTGTGTGGTTATCTACTCCAGAGCTGATTCGAGTCAAAAAAAAGTGGAATTAATTCCTCTTCAACTAAAAGCAAAGCACGCGAGCATTACTTTTAGCAGGATATTGCAAAATACGGGTGACCAGGCAGCCCTGGAAGTTACTTTTTCTGCTAAGGAAACAGAAGATAATTACTCTGCCGTTTTCTCGTTCGACAAGAAGCAGATTGTCGAGATTAAACCTGCTGAGAATATGAAAGGGATAAGTCTTCTCAGTCCAATCGAGTATGGTGTCGTACCCGGTTTCATAGGTGATGATCTTATATTTAACCCGAGAGAATATCATTCGATAACTACACTTCACATTCCTTCGGATAATCTTTTCCTGGGATTACTCAAGGGCCAAAACAATATGCTGGTTATCACCTGGCCCAGGGGAAAGCAACTAATGAGACTTGTCCTGGATAACAAGGAACGCAAGCGGCGTCTCATCGAATCTGTTGACTTTGACAATGACGGCAAGAGCATTTATCTTACCTTGTTGGATGCGCCGGGTATCTGGCATAAGGAAGAGTTAAAGCCTTCTTATCTGGAAAAGGATGTCGCTGTCAACTGGAAAAGACCTTTTCCTGCAAAATGGAAAACACAATTACTTGAAGCCGGGGTGAAAACTACTTATAAATTCAGAGAATCTAAAGACAAGATCTGGCGGGCTATAGTAGGTCGTTACATCTATCCGGTCTGGTTTGAAGGGGAGGAAACCTTCTATCGTCTTGGCAAGAAGATACCCCCTAAGGGAGAATCCATCATCTATTTTCTGGAGAGAAAAGGCACTCCCGTCTCTGTTTCCACTCCTGTCGATATTATGCAGGAAACCTTAGGCAGGCAGGCTTGTGATGCGATACTTGACCTTCCAGGCCGCAAGCTGCGCAGCCACCATAGAAGACCAAGCTTGGGTATTCCTGGTGTCGCCACGTGCGCATGCACCGCGGCAATAGAGGTGGTTTTCAAGGCGGGCCAAGAGGTGGAGAAGAAGGACTATGTCACCGCAACCGTCGATGATATGGTCTATTTCGTTACCCGGCACGTCGAGCGGCTCGGCGAATATCAGGATTTCGCCCGGAACATGATGAGCTTTCTAAATCTTAAAGCCAAATCCAACCCTGACTTAAAGCCATACTTCGACAGTATGCAGGCAATAACACAGAAGATACCGCAGGAATATAACGGGCAGAAAGAGAATATAAAGACCTTGGCATATACTGCTGAATTGACTCGGCAGACAAAGGCTCTCACTGAGAAGAAAAATCCGAAAAACCTGCCGGCCGTCTTAGCCCTCGGCGAAAAGTGGAGAAGAATGGGAGGCGCTCAGGATGAGCTGCTTGGAAAGTTTCATAGTATAACGAGGGACCTGTTTCAGCAGGCAGGTTACGCCTGCGCAAATCAACCACGGGCACTTGAATTGGCCCGGGAGGTCAGAAGGCGTTGCAGAAAGTGCCTTAGAAATCCTGACGGCTATGAAATATGGCCGGATTATTGAACACGTAATGTCGAGTCGAAGAGCGCAAATCGGAAACCGAAATCATGAAACACTGTATTTTAGCTGCATTTCTCTTACCCGGGACTTTAGTGCTGCTTCAAGGCTGTAACCGCAAAGCTCCAAACAATACTCCTGGCGAAACAAAGACTGAATCCCAAACAGAGATGGTTCTGCTTCCGGGCGGCCGCTTTACAATGGGAGATGAGAATGAGATAGATGCAAAACCACATCAGGTTGTCGTAAGCTCATTCTGCATAGATAAGTGTCCGGTTACTCAGGCCGAATACCAAAGAGTTATGGGAAAGAATCCTTCCCGTTGGAAGGCAGGCAGGAATCCTGTGGAGCAGGTACGCTGGTCCGACGCTGTAAGATACTGTAATGCCCGTTCTCGGCTGGAAGGGCTTCAACCTTGCTACGATTTACAAACATGGGAATGTAATTTTAATGCAAATGGATACAGACTGCCTACGGAAGCAGAATGGGAATATGCCTGCCGGGCGGGAACGAAAACAACTTTCTTCTTTGGGAATAGTCCGTCAAAATTGGGGAGCTATGCCTGGTTTGACGAAAACTCCGGCGGGAAACCTCAGCCCGTAGGTCAAAAGCGGCCCAATCCCCGGGGATTGTACGATATGTACGGTAATGTCTGGGAATGGTGCAGCGACTTTTACAAAGTGGACTATTATCAACAGAGTCCTGAAGAAAACCCGAAAGGACCGAAGACCGGAGAAACCAAGGTGGTACGCGGCGGCGCATGGAAATTCAGTACCGAGAGCTGTCGCTCCGGTTATCGTTATAATGAAGACCCCGGATACGTCGATGCCTGCTTTGGATACGATATCTACGGCTTTCGCTGCGTTAGAAATGCCCCACCGGATAGCACAATATGAATGTGTTCAGTAGCCAAATTTCCCGATTTTTTAGTTTTCTTTTTGCCGCAATAAAAAACATATCGTTCCTGCCCCCCGGACTGTAACCTTTAAGGTCACATAAGCGTATAAGAGCGTGAAAAGACAGTTTTTCGCAGACTGTAGCAGGTTTATAGAGTATAATCGTTATCGCTTATTTACATTTTATTGATTGTTAGATACAAATGATTGTTACAACAATCCATGGAGGTATGTCATGTCAAGAAGACTTGGACTTATACTTACCCTGACGTTGGCTGTATTTGCGGCACAAAGCACGATGGCGGCGCAAAACTTGCCCCCGGCTATTCAATGGATTCCTAAAGATGCGGTGATTTCGCTGGAGTTGACAAAGCCGAAAGCGCTGCTCGAATTGTTGTCGGGTGAAAAGACAACCGCAGCAATCACTGCCTTACCGCTTTACCAGAAGCAGGCATCGACACCTAAGTTCAAAGAGTTCCTCAATCTTATCAATTTCATGGAGATTTCGCTGGGCACAGATTGGCGGACAGCCCTGGCGAAGCTGACCGGCGGAGGCATCACGTTCGCCGTATGTCCCGAGGACACGGTTTTGCTTATCATCGACGCCGAAGATGAGGACATGCTTCAGAAGTTTCACGAGATAATGCTCAACATGGCCCGGTCCGAGGCTGAGA
>JAUWLI010000118.1 GCA_030613765.1 Phycisphaerae bacterium | reverse complement strand
TTTGCCTGCGCGGCTTAGGTCATTGGCTGCGAGCACTATACCCTCACTTGTAGTTCCTTGCAATTTCAGGAATGTATCTGTCCCTGTCGGTGGTCTGCACCCGCGAATAAGGGCCGTTTTGACATCGGTTAATCGAATTATCGCACCGGCGTCCGGTGAGTATGGAGCATCAAGGTCATCAATCGACAAATTTTCGCAATCTTCGACGACGAGCGCATGACGCTGGTCGGATTTGGCCAACTGGAGCTGTACGTTGCGGAGCTTTAGGCCTTTGACGTGTCGGCAATAGAGGCCGTAAGCCGGCAACGGACCGAACATAGAGTACTCGGGGTATGCGGTGGGTTTTTCAGGTATGGCGCGGGCGGCATCCTTTTTCGTTCCGCCGCCTGCAAACGAAAGTCTTGCGTTACTAATGGTGACGTTTTCTATTGGGTAGCCGGGCAGGCCGGAGATCGCACAGCCAGTCGGATTGGCACCGGTCGCCTCGATATTGCTGATTGTGATGTTACGCATCACGCCGATTTTGGGTTTTTCCATATCCTTTTTGAACGGGCGGGCGCGATTGCCAAGACGCAAAAAAATGGGCGCACCAACGCCGTTCATCGCGATGTTTGATACGACTACGCGGTCCATCGTGCCGCCATCAACTATTTCAAGCGCCACGCCAGCCAGACGGGTATCGTAAATCGTACAGCCGGTAATAACGATATTCTCAAAGCCGCCGTTCGATTCGGTTCCCATTTTCAGGGCGTTACAGTGACTGCTCAGGACGCAGTTGCTGACCGTTATGTCCCTGCACGGCCGCGCTGATGTACTCTTTAGAACGATAGCATCGTCTCCGGAGCTGACGTTGCAGTTTGAAATAATTACTCTATGGCAGGAGTCGATGTCTATGCCGTCGTTGTTGCCGTTGACACGGCTTCTGACCGTGATTCCATCGATGCGTACGTCGTCGCAAGCTAAGTAGTGCTGTACCCACATCGGCGAATTTTGAATTGTCACATCCTTTACGAGGACGTTTTGACATTGAATAATTCGAATCATGTATGGGCGGACCTTGTATGGTCCTTTGAAGGCCGCGCCCTGGCCGTCGATTGTGCCGCTGCCTGTGATGGCGATGCGCTGCAGCTTTTCGCCGTAAATCAGGCTCTTGTCTGTGTAGTTATCCGTGTAGGACCTGAAGGCCTGCACGGTCGGTGGGTAGTCTTTCAGGTTTTTGCTGCCCAAAAGCGTGGAGCCTGTATCGAGTCTGAGCGTGACGCTGCTTTTCATATAGATTGTGCCGGAGAGGAAAGTGCCCGTCGGGAAATAGACGGTCCCGCCGCCTTGTTTGGCGCATTCGTCGATTGCCTTCTGAATGGATTTGGTACACATTGTTTTGCCGTCCGGCCTGGCGCCGTAGTCACGAACATCATAAATATTTTCAGCACCAAAGACAGAAGCCGTTGTGAAGAGGCACAGGAGCGATATTGAAATCCGGCATTTTGTTCTTCTCATAGTTTTTTCTCCCTGATAATTGTGATGTTTGCTATCGGTTATGCATTTGCAATCAGATAAACTGAATAAATAATCGCAGCGACGCATCCCCAGCCGGCGAGGAATCCTATCACGGAGCTGCGAGATGGAATGAGTATCTCAAGATTAGTGTTGGGAAACAGGCTTCGCTTTTCGGGGACAACGGCGTCGGAGGGTAAAGTGCAGGAGACAGCTACCTGCTCACCGGGCCTGACGGGGGTCCGCACGAGCGCGTAAAAGTTGTCGAGCTTTTCCCTGGCAACCGGTTTGGTACACAAGCTGACTACAACGTTGACCAGGAGCCCTGCTGAAAGGTAAAAAACCATCTGCCAGGGCAAATACAGTTTACCTTCCCACAGCATGAAGTCAGGCAGCATATCAGCAAGGTATGCGTTGAAATCCCAAAGGACGTATTGGCCAAAGGCGATTTTACCGGTGAAGAGGAGCACACCAAAACCGGTCAAAGTCCCAGCCCAGGCGCCGGCTACGGTTGTTCGTCTCCAGAAGAGCCCGAGCCAGAACGCGATGCCCATCATGGCCGAAACCTTCCAGAATATCTCAAGTCCCTTGACAACTCCGGGCAGCGAATAGGCAAAGGCCACGCCGCAGGCGACTATTGCCAGTGAAGTAATGCGGGCGACAAGGACGTAGTGTTTCTGAGTTTTATGAGGTATCAGGGACTGGTAAATATTCTTTGTGAACAAACCCGATGATGCAATCATAAAAGAGTCGCATGAGCTCATTACAGAAGCCAAAAGTGCCGCGAGAAAAAGACCGAGTAATCCGTGTAGTATTTTCGGCAGGAAGTCGGCGGCTATCAGTCCGAAGACGTGGTCGGGATGCTCCGGCTTAACACCAAGACGGCTAAAATAGGCAACGGCGGCAAGACCTGTCAGACACCATGCCACGGTGCATACGCGTTTGACAAAGTTTCCGCACATCCAGCCGATGCGTCCTTCGTTTTCGGTTTTTCCGGCGGCACAATTACCCATTGTATGGGGCTGAGTGACGATACCCACGAGAGCATTTACAGAAATCATTATTATATAGAAAAATCCAATCTCGCCGGGCGCTACGAGGGAAAACATCTCTTTCGCATTCGGTCCTATTATATCGCGTATTCCGCCCAGGCCGCCTACTGCGTGAAGGACAAATGGCAGCAACAAAAACGAGAAAACAATGGTCAGAACACCCTGGATAAAATCGGTAATAATGGCAGCAGAAAGGCCGCCGGCAATTCCGTATATGACGAACATTACGGTCATGGCAGCAATAGCGACATTGGCGTTGACGAAGCCGCCGGTGCTGGCATCTACAACGGCGCTGGAGCCTTTTAGCATAATACCAATGTTAATCGAGAGGTTCAGCATCCCCACAATGGCAAATAGCTTCGCTACGCTTGGGCTAAACCTGGCTTCAAAGACATCGGCAGTTGTAATGGCCCTGAAACGTCTCATTACGGGCGCAATCAACCAGTAAAATGGCGTCGCGAAGAGCCAGAGCCACTGATACCATATACCTGAGAGGCCGTTTGTGAAGCTTTTTGAGGCCACGCTTACCGCCTGGTCGGAATGGGTGCCTGTTCCGAAGGCGTGCATGACCATCATCGCCTTGCCGAACCTTCGAGGCATAAAGAAATCGGCGATGTTTTTTATCCTTCTTGCGGCCCAAATACCAATACAGGTTATCCCGATAAGGTATAAGCCCAACACGAAGACATCCGCAATGTGCAATCCCAGAAATGACATCGATTATTAATTATTTCTTATTGACTGTTTTTAACGTTTTTCCATTTGGCCACAGGCGGACTGGAAATTGATCAGGGAAAACCAACAAAAATAAATCGAAAAATAAAAAGCCCCGCGGTGCATCCTTTCACCACGGGGAGAAAAAAACAAGTTCCGCAGTTCACCCCGTTAGAGGCATTTTCCTTTGTTTTCAGGTCCCTGTTTCTCGGGGGCCTGGAATGGAGTGTGGCTTGAATCACGATTGACGAATCGGGAGCCTCGAATTTTTTCCGTGACTATTCCACACTCTTCTCCGGCATCATTTGGTTTATCTCTGTCTTTTGTGGTATTTTTATTTCCACGCCGAGCTGTCCCAATGTTAAAGCCACATCCGCCTGGTTGGGCTTAATTTCGAAACTGCGGGTCAAAAAATCCCTGGCGCGGACCTTATCGCTTTTGCTTAAATAATAGTATCCGATTTGCTTGTAGTTTTCTGCGGAATTGGGCTCGATACGAATCGCCTGCTGGTAACATGGAAGAACGTATTCATCGAGCCCCTGCTTCTGAAAAGCCATTGCAAGCCGACGTGAGCCATTCGAGGAAGTGGAGACCTGCCTCATATATTCAACCGCCTGGAGTTTGGCTTTTTCTGTTTCGCCGCCGTCGGCCATCATTTTTACCATTGCCGCCTGTGTATCCCTGTGGACAGGGTCAAAGCGCAGGGCAATATTGTAGTGATACTCGGCGGCAACCCTCAATCCTTCGGCCTGGTACACCTGGCCGAGCTCGAAATGAGCATCGGGATTTTCAAATCTTCGCTCGATTTCTCTCAGCAGCTTTTGTTTCTTCTCCTGGCCCGAGATCTGTGTGATCCTGGTTTCCTGAGGCGTCCTAAACTTTTCATCCTCAGTAGTTTCGACGCACCCAGTGGGCAGCAAAGTGCAAACGAAAAATGCAAAGAGGAGAGCATAAGTCGCGAAAGTGTGGAGTTTGACGGTTTTCATTTTTGAGTTTTTGCTTTCGAGTTTACTTTTACCGGCCATCTTATTCTCCCTAATTGAAAATCGAGTTACTGCCATTTCGCCATCCTTTGCGAATCTCTATAAGCCCTATTAGAGCTAACCAGTATGGCGGCTACAGGTTTTGATACCAAAAAGTTTGTGCCGGGGCAAGGAAAATTTTAATCCATTATAAAAATTCCCTTTTGCGCCATGTCAGGAGTAATCCCGTTATTGGGTATAGTTTGCGAGATCAGGTTGTTCGTAAGATGGTAATCTGGGCGAGATGTGCTCCGATTATGCCTGCTTCAGGCGGTTCTTGACAATGGCCCAGAGATAACTTATGTTGTGTTTTTTCCATGTATTTGCGAACATGATGAGGTCTGAAATGGTAGTATCGCGTTTTGCGCCATCCCCAACAGGTTATTTGCACGTGGGCGGGGCCCGAACGGCCCTTTTTAACTGGCTCTGGGCCCGGCGGATGGGTGGAAAATATATTTTGCGTATTGAGGATACGGACCAGAAGCGTAATACTCCAACGGCGATTGAGCAGGTTATTGCGGACCTTCGCTGGTTGGGCATCGAATGGGACGAGGGTCCTGAGGTTGGGGGGCCGAATGGGCCATATTTGCAATCGGAGCGGCGGGAGATCTACGATAAATACATAAAACAACTGCTTGATGAGAAAAAGGCCTATTATTGTTTCGATACGGCTGATGAGCTTAAGGCCATGCGCGGGCAGGCGGAGGTACAAAAAAAGAGCTTTGTCTATCGGCGTCCCGAGAATTTCCCCGATGACAGCGACGCCGAGAGGAAGCGCGGAGAAGGCTTTCCTGTGACGGTACGCTTTGCAGTCGGCCGGGATGAGGGGATTATCGTTGACGATATGGTGCGTGGCGAGGTCAAATTTGCAGCCGGTGAAATAGGCGATTTTATCATACGAAAGAGCGATGGGTTTCCCACGTACAACTTTGCTTGCGTCGTCGATGATAAGCTTATGGGGGTGACGCATGTCATTCGCGGACAGGAACACCTGATGAATACGCCGGGCCAGCAGGAATTATGGAAGGCTTTGGGGTTTGGCGAGCTTCCGAAATATGCGCACATGTCCGTTACGGTCAGCGATGCCGGGGGGAAGCTTTCCAAGCGTGAGCGGCCGAAGGCGCTGCGTAAGGCCATCAAAAGTGTAGAGGATATCGACCTTGAACAACTTGCAAAGGTCGGTGATGTTACCGTTGAAGAAATAAACAGCTTTCTTAAGGGTAAAACTACGCCGGATGTGCCCGCGATCGATGAGATGGGGAAATATCTCGGTGTTCATCTGCCGGAGATTAATATTGTTGATTTTTTCAACAGCGGTTACCTTCCCGAGACCATGGTGAATTTTCTTGCACTGTTAGGCTGGAATCCCGGTGGGGACCGTGAAATTATGTCGCTCGAAGAATTAGTCGAGTGTTTTGACCTTTCGCGTTTGACAAAGGCCAACAGTCTGTTCGACCGTGAGAAGCTTCTTGCCTTTAACACCGAGCACATTCGTAAAGTTGGCGGAGAAAGACTTCTTGGGCATTTTAAGGATTACCTGAAGGCCGTCGAATCGCCGGTTATTGGCGCCGATGATGAGAAGCTTGGCAGGATTATCGAAATTTGCGCAGGCGCAAGAACGTTAGCGGATATCGAGAAAAAGAGCAGGTTTTTGTTTCTGGCCGATGAGAGAATAGAGTACGATGAGAAAGCGGTTAAAAAAGTTTTGCTAAAACATGACGGATTAGCTATCTTAGCAATCGTTCGTGATAAACTTGCAGCTATGGAGCAGTTTACTGATGAGAATATTGAGGGTATGCTGCGGAGTTTAGCAGAAGAAAAGCAGGTCGGATTGGGGAAAGTCGCTCAACCCTTGCGTGTAGCCATTTGTGGGACTACAATCAGTCCGCCGATTTTTGACTCGGTGCAGATGTTGGGCAAAGAACATACTTTAGCCAGAATAGATAATACGCTAAGAACAGTCAAAGCAAAGGCGCAGAATTAGAGGAGAGTAATACGTGTCGTTATTGGTAACGGGTTCGATAGGAATTGATACTGTTAAAACGCCTTACGGGGTCAGTGAGGACTGTCTGGGTGGTTCATCGGTTTATTTTAGTATGGCGGCGAGCTTCTTTACGCCGGTTCGGTTTCTCGGGGTGATCGGTCCGGATTGTCCTTTTGATCTGGCTGAAGTTTTTGCCGGCAGGGACGTTGATTTGAGGGGTTTGGAGGTAAGGGCGCAGAGCAAGACCTTTCGCTGGACAGGTACTTATAGCGATAATATGGATGACAGAACAACGGATTACATTGAATTAAATGTTCTTGCCGAGGCTCCTCCGGAGGTGCCGGAAGAATATAGGGACAGTAAATACGTTTTTCTTGCAAATACGACGCCGGGCCTTCAGATGCAATTGCTTGAGCAGGTGCAAGAGCCAGATTTTGTGGCGGCCGATACGATGGACTGCTGGATTAAGGACGACCTTGATGATTTGAAGCGGCTGCTTGAAAAAATTGACTGCTTAATACTCAATGACGGTGAAGCGCGGATGCTGGCAGACGAATATAACCTGATAAAGGCGGCGGAGAAGATTTTGGATATGGGGCCCGGAGTTGTGATAATCAAGAAGGGTGAATCGGGTTCGATGGTTTGCAGAGCAGGTGGGAAGCGATTTATTCTGCCGGCTTATCCAGCCGGCGAAGTCAAAGACCCGACGGGTGCGGGTGACAGCTTTGCAGGGGGATTTATGGGTTATCTGGCGCAGGCAGGCAAGACCGATTTTGCTTCGTTAAAGACGGCAGTTGCGTATGGCACGGTGGTTGCCTCGTTTACGATTGCCGATTTTTCACTGAAGGGCATGACGTCGATAAGTAAAAACGATATCGACGGCAGATTGGAGACTTTGCGGGAAGTAACAAGTTTTTAGTTAGGGCGCAGCAAGATGCGATGCTTTATAGCGATAGATATTGACGAGAATAACAGGACGGCGTTGGGCGATTTGCAGCAGCAGTTGAAGAGCAAGGTTGATGTTAAGAAAAGCGACGTCAAGTGGGTGAACCCGGAGAACGTTCACCTTACATTGAAGTTTCTGGGTGAGATCAAAGATGAGCAGGTTGTTGATATTTGTAATATAGTCAAGGAGGTTGCGGGCAGACATGACAGCTTCGAGCTGGGGATAGAATCGGTAGGCCATTTCGGCGGCCGAAGCGCCAGGGTATTATGGGTTGGCACGGGCGAGGGGCGTGAGAATCTGTTAGAATTGCAAAAGGACCTCGAGCAGCAGTTGGCTTCGGCTGGTTGGCCGGCGGAGAAAAGGGCCTTTTCAGGCCATCTGACGCTATGCAGAGTAAGAAATTCGCGGGCAGGCGTCAAATTAGTGCAGATAGTTGAGCAGTACAAGGATTTTAAGGTCGGGATTATGCCGGCTGATTCGGTCCTGGTTTACCAGAGCGAGTTGACGCCCGCCGGACCTATTTATACCGTGCTGAGTGAAAATAAACTGTGTAAAACATAATGTGTAAAGCGAAACAGGATATATGGAAAAGGAGGTCAGAAAAATGGCAAAGACAAAGACGTCGCAAACAGGCAAAGGTAAGGTAGAGAATTTGAGGCCGCAAACAAGCGGCAAGGAAACCGCGTTGCAGCGAGTGATAGCCCAGATTGAGAAGCAATACGGCCAGGGCGCGATTATGCAAATGGATGAACACAAGTACGCCAAAGTCGCGGGCATACTGACCGGGTCGCTATCGCTTGACATAGCTCTCGGCGGTGTGGGTGTCCCACGCGGCAGGGTTACAGAGCTGTTCGGCCCGGAAGCGTCCGGCAAAACTACCCTGGCGCTTCATGTCATTGCAAGCGCCCAACGCGCGGGCGGGGTGGCGGCGTTTATCGACGCCGAGCATGCGCTGGACACAACCTGGGCCAAAAAACTGGGTGTCGATGTAAG
>JAUWLI010000220.1 GCA_030613765.1 Phycisphaerae bacterium | reverse complement strand
GGATTTACGGCTTTCTTCGGATTCACCTTGTATCGACGCCGGTAACAATAATGCGTCGAATCTTCCGCCCACGGATTTTGACGGCCATCCGAGGATTATTGACGGCGATTGCAACGACACCGAGGTAGTTGACATGGGCGCGTTCGAGTTCAATTATGCCTACATGGGCGACTTCGACTATAATTGCAGAGTAAATTTCGCAGACCTGTCCATATTTGGTTTAGCCTGGACGTCGCAACCGGGTGATTTTAACTGGGATTTCGCCTGCAACATCAGCATTCCTGCTGATAACGTCATCAATAAGCTGGACCTTGCAGCTTTTGCTGATAACTGGCTGGCAGGAATTGAATAGCTTTATTGCAAAGTTAATTTTAAGATAAAAGGGCCGTGAGTTTAAATGTATCCGAACTCGCGGCCTTTTTGCTTGCCTTTAGCTGCAAGTTTCAATATTGTAGTGGGCTTAGCAGAATCAAGAAAAAAGGAATGAACAATAGTCATTTGAGGTTAATACGATGAATGTACTTTTAATCGGCAGCGGCGGCCGCGAGCATGCGATTGCGTGGAAATTAGCTCAATCGAAGGATTTAGACAAACTGTATATAGCTCCTGGCAACGCCGGCACGACTCAATGCGGGGAAAATGTTGACATTGGTGTTAATGATATCGAAGGGCTCCTGGACTTTGCAAAACAAAATGATATCGGACTTGTCGTGGTCGGCCCGGAAGACCCGCTATCGGCGGGAATAGTGGATGCCTTTGAAGCGGCCGGCATTAAGGCGTTCGGCCCCAGCGCAGAGGCAGCTCAGCTCGAAGCGGACAAGGCGTTTGCAAAACAACTGATGCGCTCCAGTGCCATCTCCACGGCCGAGGGCAGAGTCTTTGAGGGATTCGAAGAGGCCAAAACATATATTGCAAGCAGGGACGAAGCGGTAGTGGTAAAGGCGGCGGGGCTTGCGAAGGGCAAAGGTGTCTATGTCTGTGACGACCCTGCGGACGGAATTTTGGCCGCTGAGAAGATAATGTGCGATAAGATATTCGGGGCCGCGGGTGAGAAAGTCATCGTCGAAGACAAACTCCTTGGCGAAGAGGCCTCAATACTGGCCTTTGTGGACGGTCATAATATTTACGTTATGGAATCCTCGCAGGACCACAAGCCCATCGGTGACGGTGACACCGGCCCGAATACGGGTGGAATGGGCGCCTACAGTCCCGCTCCTGTGGTCACCGACAAATTGTTGGACCAGATTACCCGCGAGATTCTCGTGCCGACGGTGGATGGTATGAACCGCAGCGGCAGGTCGTATAAGGGTGTTCTCTACGCCGGGATTATGATGACGGCGGGGGGGCCGAGAGTGCTCGAATATAACGTTCGCTTCGGCGATCCCGAGACTCAGCCGATTCTTATGCGGCTGAAAAGCGATTTGCTCGAAGTTTGCCTGGCCGTTTGTAACGGCAAGCTGGATAAGATTACTCTCAAATGGGACCCGAGGCCGGCGGTTTGCGTTGTGATGGCATCCGGCGGTTATCCGGACAGTTATGAAAAGGGCAAAAAAATAACCGGCCTAAATGAAGCGGGCAAGATTAAGGATGTTGTTGTCTTCCATGCCGGGACCGCTGTCAAGGATGGGGACATTGTCACTAACGGCGGCAGGGTGTTGGGCGTAACCGCCTTGGCGGACACGATTGGGCAGGCAAAAGAAAAAGCTTATGAAGCCGTCGATAAAATAAAATTCGACGGTGCTTATTGCCGTAGGGATATTGCGGACAAGGCGATAAAAAAATAATTATCGATTGTGCATGTTCAACAAGAAACTGAAATCGGGATGAGCTGTGAAATACTTCTTTAGAAACAGGGCGCGTAATAAGAAAAGAAGCGGCAAGAAAACTTTCCTTCGCAGGATTATCGATTTTGTGATTCTGGCTGTTGTTGTATGGCTTGCTTTCATCTTAGCAGGCCGGTTTTTGCGTCAGGTCGCCATCGAACAGGTTGCCGAGTTTACGAGCGCGAAAATCAAGGCAAAATCGATTGATTTTAACTTTGACGGCTCGGTCACTATCGAAAAACTTGTAATCAAACCTGAGCAAATCCGAGAGTATGACGATGCCATACTCAAAGCTGAAAAGGTGTATGCGCGTTTCGACATAGGCAGCTTACTGCTGGTTCGCCCGCGCTTGAAGGAAATAACCGTTAAAGATTTTGTTTTCAATGCGCAGTACGATTTGGATTCGGGGCAATGGAATACAGCCGGACTTAAGTTCAATGTCCCTAAAGGTGGGAATGGGCGAATGCCCGGAGTGCGTCTCAAACGGGGCACGCTTCAATACAGCAAGGTCTCAAAAGGACAGCTTAAAGTCGTTACAAAAATACCCATCGATGCGAGGTTCGCCCCTGCAAAAGGGACGCCGGCCGCTTACAACTTCACTATAACAACGGCTGAAATGGCACAGGCCGGACATAGTACATTAAATGGCACATGGCAGCCGGGCAGGGTTACAATAACAGGCGGGATTTCGTCAACGAATATTCCAACCCTTGAGAGGGCCTGGGATATAAAGGTCCTCGCTGCCGACTTAAATTACGATGCGAACAATATTTACTCACTGAAGATGAAGATTAAAGATTGTGTCGGCACGCGCAGCGTTGGCAGCGATACGGTTGCCTTCGATGAGACGTCGTTTGTACAAAGCTCGAGTACGTTTGATTTTTTGCAGGGTTTTTTCAGGCGATTTTGTCCCGTCGGACAAATTGATTTTGACCTCGATGCGTCCGGCAATTTAGAACGCCTCAGCGACAGTAACCTCAGCGGAAAGGTTTATTGTAAGGATGTTTCGATTCGAGACGTCAATTTCCCATATCTTGTGGAGCATCTTGCCGGCGAGGTGGATTTGACCCGGGACAGTGCCTCATTTAATAACCTGAGCGGCAAGCACAATGACGTTGACTTGACTTTTGACGGCTGGTCAAAAGGCTTCGGGACCGATTGGCAGTACGAAATCAGTATTAAAAGTGATAATATGGTTCTGGATAGTGACCTCTATGATGCGCTAAACATCCAACAGAAGAAGTCCTGGTCGGTTTTTTCACCGACCGGCACCACAGCCATTGATTATACATTCAGCCAGCAGTCACCAACCCGGATTAAAAAAATCCTCAACCTTGGGCTCATTGACGTTGAAGCGACCTATGAGAAATTTCCTTATCCGTTAAAAAATCTTGCCGGGGATTTGTCGTTCGAGGAACACGATATTGCTATCTCGGATTTGGTTTCGCGATACAACGGACGCACAATATCGTTTAATGGTAAGGTCACAGAGCGGAACACGGACCGGCCGATATTCGACCTGTCGATCGGCGCAAAAGATGTTCCCCTGGATTCCGAATTAGCGGCGGCATTGCCCCCCAAACAAAGGAACTTTTACGAACAATACGATATGGCCGGCTTCGCCGATGCCAACGTAAAGCTTTTTACACCCGAGCCCAATGCAGGCCCGACAAGCTTCACAGCCGATGTCTCTTTCAAAAAGGCTTCTTTGCAGCTTCAGAAGCTGCCCCTTCTCATCAGCGACATATCGGCAAAAGCTGTTGTTGGTCCTAATTCGGTAAACCTGGAGGATTTCACCGGTCGATATGACCAGGGTACGATTTCACTGACAGGCCGAATCTGGCCGACCGACCAGGCCGAACAGTCCCGCTACTGCCTGACAGTGCGCGCCGAGCGGATGGAGCTTAACGAAGATTTGTTTGGGCTGATGCCAACGTCACTGTCAGAATATGTTTCCAAATTGCAGTCAAAGGGAAAGATTAATTTTATCGCAGATTTGAATAAAGCCGGACCGAACGATTGTCCCGAGCATAAGCTGACCATAGACTGTCTCGGCAACAGCGCAAGCTTCAGTTTTGCAGAAGAATCGCCGGACGCCGGCCCAGCCGCTTTTAAGCCGGTCCCCTATCCCCTGAAAGATATCACTGGAAAATTGATAATAACAGCCGACGCTATCGAGCTGGAAAATATTACTGCGACCGCCGCCAATGACGTGCCGCCGTCGGCAATCACCCCAACCATAAAACTAAACGGCCGGATAGCATTGGCTGGTAATGCTTTCGACAGCGGCAGGATTGCTCTTTCAGCCAATGACATTTTCTTCGACCGGCAATTGGCCCCGGCCCTGCCCGAAGGCCTGCGGGATTTGTACGTAAAGCTGGCGCCAAAAGGCCGATTTGATTTTAACTTTGAAGATGTGAAGATATCCAAAGCCGAAGACGGCCAAAAAGATTTCGATTTCGGCGGTACTGCAAGTTTGAAAAACTGCAATCTGGATATCTGGCCTAAGTTAACAGACCTGAATACCGTATTGGATATGAACGGTTTGTACAAGACCGGCGCCGGCTTGAGTAAGAGCCGCGTGACCGCCCGGGCCGACACTCTCAAGGTCAGCGGCAAGTCCGTGACCGCCTTAAAAGCGGATATGAATTATGACCGCGACCGCCAGAGCTGGCTGATTGATAATTTGACTGCCGATTGTTACGGCGGAAAATTGACGGGCAAGCTCGAATACAAACAACCGGCGCAGGGCCCCTCGGAATATCTGCTCCAGGTAGGCTTTGTCGATATCGACTTGAAGCAATTCCTTTCGGAGCCCAACCGCAGTCAGGAGCGTTCATGGACTCTTTCGGAGCGAGGTGACGAATCGCCGGCTGCACTGCCGGACTCGCAATCCAACGGCGCGACCAGCGGGAAGATGAGCGGCTCGTTGAGCCTCACGGCTGGTGTTGTTGGCGGCTCTTCACGCCTCGGCAGATGCAGGCTGATTATCAGCGATATGCACGTGGGAAAACCCTCGCCGCTGGCAAAGCTGCTGTACGTATTACAATTGACGGAGTCGGAGGATTTTATGTTCGAGCAAATGTTCGTTGATTCGTATATCAAAGACAATCACCTGTTTTTTGAAAAGTTCGATTTGTCCGGCGAATCGCTTGCCTTTAACGGCTCAGGCTCGATGGACCTGAAAACAAAGGATGTGGATTTGACCCTCACCGTCCGGGGCGAGCGGCTTGCCGATGCCGAGCCTTCGGTTTTGCAGTCGCTGGTCGAAAACATCGGTGGCGGGGTTGTTCGAATGGAGGTGACCGGAAATGTCTACGACCCCCAGGTCGAAATAAAAGCCCTGCCCGTCATAAAGGATTCCCTCCAAATCTTCGGCAAGAAAACAAACACACCCGATTAGTAAGCGCATGTCACTTGGGCAAACCAAACTGAAGACAAGAATGTCTTTCGTTCAGCGTATTGGCGGTGGAGGAGGAGGTGGTGGTGGAGGGGGAAGTCCGTCTTCAAAACGATGGCGATATTCAACTTCAGGCTGACATAAATAGCATGTGAGTTTATGGCTCTCAAAGCGGGGATTTTGGGCTTGATTATTTGCTGTCG
>JAUWLI010000225.1 GCA_030613765.1 Phycisphaerae bacterium | reverse complement strand
CAAGCTGCGCTTGAGGCTGCCACCCGTCTGTACATCTCCATCACTTGCAGGAGTAACATCGGCAATTATTAAATCCTCATCAAACGCCCTGCCTTTGGCAATGATGTTGCCGGTCGAATCGGCGAGAATACTTCGTCCGTCAAAAACCAATTCATCCTGTCCGCCGACAAGATTGCAATATGCAACAGCACAATTAAATTTTTTTGCGCACCCGCTGACTATTTCCTGTCTCTTCTCAATTTTGCCCAGATGGAAAGGCGAGGCCGAGATATTTAGAATCATTTGTATTTGGGTCGTGTCACCGAGGAGTTTGGCCAGCCATTTGATGTTCCAGATATCTGCGCAAATAGTGATAGCGACATTGAGGCCGGCTATATTGATTACTACCGGCTCGGTGCCAGGCTGAAAGTACCTTGGCTCATCGAAGACACCGTAATCTACCAGCAGGCCCTTTCGATAAATTTTTTCTATTCGCCCTGCCTGCAAAACAGCGGCAGAATTGTATGTATTGTCCTGATGGCTTTCAGCAAAACCGAGTATTATGGTTTTGTCCGGGCAGTCGGCGGCGAGTTTATCGACAATCAAACGATTGTCCTGTAAAAAATGCTTTTTGAGCAGCAAATCTTCCGGGGGATATCCGCAAACAGCCAGTTCCGGAAAGGCCAACAAATCTGCGTTTGACTCCATTGCCCCGGCCCAGACTTTGCGCATCTTCTCGGCATTGCCGGCCAAATCACCTACGATGGCGTTAAATTGTCCTAACGCTACCCTCATGATGAGTTAGGTTAACAAAATATCTGCTCGTTACAACAGAAAATCTGCCAGCACATTTATACTCAAAGGTTCGAGGCCGCAGTGCGGGTGCTGAAAAGGTGGCTGATTGCTGTTGTAGTTGGCAGAAGAACGGATATAATAACAGGCCGATTTTAACAACATTGGGTCAATAGATAGCACATAGGTTATATGGATTTGAACTATTTTGACATCGGCGTGTTCCTTGCTTTTATCGTGGCAGTCGTTGGTTTCAGTATGGTCAAAAGCCGTAAGGAAAAGACCAGTGAAGATTACTTCCTGGCCAGCCGCGGCTTAAAGTGGTGGTTAATCGGGCTTTCCATCGTGGCCGCCAATATTTCGACGGAGCAGTTTGTGGGGATGGCCGGCCAGGGTGCCGGAAGCGTAGGGCTGGCAGTCAGTAACTGGCAATTGGTTGGCAGTATTGGCATTGTGGTGATTGCCTTTACCTTGTTGCCCCGCTTCCTTAAAGCAGGCATTTATACGATGCCGGAATACCTCGAATATCGCTACAATTCCACAGCCCGTGCGCTTATGGCGTTGACCACAGTTGTGATTTATGTGGCGGTCCTGCTGACGGCAGTGCTTTATTCGGGGGGATTGACACTGCATAAGATATTCGATATGGATTTGACTAAGGGCGTCTGGCTTATCGGATTGATTGCCGCGGGGTACACCGTCTGGGGAGGACTCAAAGCAGTGGCCTGGGCGGATTTATTCCAGGGAGGGGCGCTGCTTGCCGGCGGTGTTACTATTTTCTTTCTGGGTCTGCACGAATGCGGAGGGTGGGAGCAGTTTTCGATTGTCAATGCAGACAAACTTCACATGATACTTGCTGCCGACCATGAGGGGTTACCCTGGACGGGAGTATTCTCCGGGATGTGGATTGTTATCGTTTATTACTGCGGTTTGAACCAGTTTATTGTGCAGCGCAATCTGGCGGCTAAAACGCTTCGTGACGGCCAGCTTGGTGTTATCTTCGCCGGGGCTCTGTGGCTGTTGATTCCGTTCGCAATTGTGATGCCGGGGATTATGTCCAACCAGCTATACGGCGATCAGATGGCAAAGGCTGATGAGGCGTTTCCAATGTTGATTCGCAACCTCGTACCGGCGGGATTGCGAGGATTTATGTTTGCGGCGATTGCCGGCGCGGTCATCAGCTCTCTAGCTTCCATGTTGAACTCTACTTCAACGATTTTTACGATGGATGTATATAACCGGATGTTTGACCGCAATGCTTCGCAGAAACGATTATTGCTTCTGGGGCGTGTGATGACGATGGTATTTGTGGTCGCAGGCTGTCTGCTGGCGCCCCGGCTGGACAACCCGAAGTTCGGAGGAGTTTTTCAGTATATTCAGCAGTTTCAGGGTTACATCTGGCCGGGTGTTGTGGCGGCATTTCTGTTCGGTATGATGGTGCCCAAAGCACCGGGATTGGCGGGAGTGGCGGCGCTGATTTCCGGGCCGATTATCTATGGAATGTTTCAGGCATTCGTACCAGATTTGCATTTCCTGATTCAGGTCGCGGTTGCTTTCCTGCTTGTACTGATGATTATGGGATTAATCACTTTCTTTAAACCATTGGACAAACCAAAGGAACTGCCGGTGCGTGAGGACATCGAAATAAAGACAATGCCTGAAGTAAAACTGGCAGGTGGTCTGGTGCTGACAGCGGTGGCGGTTTTCTACATTATCTTCTGGTAAGCCGGAGTTGCTAATCTGAAACAGCTATGACATCGAGCTCGGCTACGGATGCAAATATCTGGCTGTCAAATCCTGAGACCGCAACAAAACGAATAAACCTGACGTTGTGGTTTTTGGCAAAGGCAATCTTTTTCTTATCACGGCCTTTCTGAAATTTTCCACCGGCAACCGCATCACCCCAGTTTGTACCATCCGTGCTTACATACACTTCGTACTCAGCAATCTAGCCGTTCGACATCTCCTGTCGGGGCAGATACGTGAGTTCCTTGATTTCTGTCTGTTCATGAAGCTCAATCGTTATCTGGTGCGGATATTGTGGAGCACCTCCTTCCCATTCAGTATGCCAGATGGTACTGGGATTGCCGTCAATAGCGTTGCTGCCTTCGTAACCGACAGCTTCACTGTCGACATTTACCACTTTGGCCTGACTCAATAAAGATGGTTTTCTCAACAGGCTTCGGAGCAGTCCAATATTGAGGCTTTGGCTGGGAGCAAAAGCGGCACTATCCATATATTGGTAAAGACTGTGAAGCATTTGCCGGGCCACGGGGCGTTTGTCGAGGTTGCTGCGCAGGTCGATGCTGCAGACAAGAAGCTTTCCACGGCCAACTTTAGCTTCAAAAATAAGCCCGAGTTTGCGATTTGTGTTCCAGTCATCAATGACCTGTACAATTGGTTGAAGCTTTGTAGTGAACTCATCAAGTATCATAAATTTGGCTTTTGTTACGAGGTCCCACCACTGCCAGTTGCTGTGGAATTCAGTGGGGAATTCCGCCAAGGCCGGGTGCTTCGGATTGCATAGAATCCCAAGCGTGTGTGGCGGCTGTCTTCTGGTCCATTGCGTGTTCCAGAATATAGACGAAAAGCCGACAGGGATATCACTATCAATTGTATTAAGGGAAGGCATCAGCAGCACTTTCCCGCCTGCCTTCAAAGCCGTCTCAACCTGCTCATCCAAACGGTCGGCAATAAGAATATTCTGAGGCTGTTTTGTCTCCAGGCCGGCCGGGTAGACCCAAATATCCCAGTTGTTTGTGTATGGCGTGTCTTTGGCCGACACGGTTACGGATAACTGGGCAGACATCCTGACGTCGGCAAGCGGCAACTCGATCTTTCCCAATTGGATTCCGCTGCCTACGTGGATGGTACGCGAAGGAAATTTGCCGGAAGCCACTTCGGGGCCGCTCGGTTCGTTTATGGACCAGGTAATCACGGCATTTTGGATGGGAGCGGGTCCGAAGTGAGCGATTTCGGCGTCGGCGGAGAATGTTTCGGCTGTTGTCCATATCCGCTTTTTCATCCGCAGGAGTGGGACGGTCTCGCTGCAAAAACGATTATGCTCTTCGGGTTCGATGTAGCCCTTGGAGCCCCAGAAGGGGTCGAGGATTCCGACGAGTGCGGTGCCCTGGCCGGGGAAATCGCGGATGTCGAGGAGTTGGAATCCACCAAAGCCGGGCGTTCTCAGGGCGGATTCTATCTCTTCTTTGTAGAGCAGAGCCTGTAGTTTTCCGGAGGCCATCAGGAAATCGTGGGCCTGGTCGAGCATGTGGTGGTCGGCGAGTGATTCGCGGAATATTTCGAAATTGCGGGACCGGAGGACGCCTGTATACTTTTTTATTTCCTTAAAATTGGGATATACACACCACTGGCCTATCTCATGGCTTACGATGGGGACATCGTAGTTTTGTATGAAGTCGCTGTAGTCGGTGACGGTCTCGGGCGGATTTGCATTGAATCGGCTTTTCAGGCCTGAGCCCCATTGGTGGCCGCGTGGGGCCGGGGTGCTGTGAAAGTCGCTTTCCGGAATGATGGGCCAGCCAGCCGCACTGGTGTAGACGCGGCGAGGGTCTTTTTGCTTCCAATAGTTCACCAGGTCACCGAGAAATCTTTTTTGATTGCCTCCGCCGGGCTCATTGCCATAAGCAAGCATGCAAAAAGACGGGTGATTGCCATAGGCTTTTAGGATACGGTCGCCTTCGTCATAAATGAACTTATCGATGGGTTTGCCATTGCCGATAGTCGCCCATGCGGGACATTCTACGTGAAACATGAAGCCCATCCGGTCTGCGGCTTCAAACGCCGCCTCGGGCGGGCACCAGGAATGAAAACGCATGTGGTTGAGTCCGTGAGCCCTGGCGATTCGGATAATCCGCAGCCACCCTTCGACGCTCATATCCGGATAACCGGTGAGCGGGAAGATGGAACACTCCAGCGTGCCGCGCAGAAAGGTGAGCCGGTCGTTGATTGTAAACTGCGTGCCTTTCGTGCCGAACCGGCGCATTCCGAATGTAACAACCTTAGTATCATGGAAGAACCCGCCATCGCTATCGGTTGAGAGCGAGATTTTCAGTTTGTACATTGACGAAGAAAACTCATCCCAGAGTAAGACGTCGTTACCCATCGCATAGTCAATCTCAATGGTCGTCTCAGGCTCGCCAGCTGTAAAATTAAAGCTTCTGGGCGATAAGGAATGTTTTGACTCGGTATTCCAACTGTTGGCAGTAATTGTCAGCGTTCCAGTGACATCCCGGCCTGCAGCGCTGCTGACCTTAACGCGAACCTTCGCCGACTTTTTCCTGACATCGGGATACACCTGAACATCGCTTATCCATACACGGTCCTTAGCTTGCAGCTCCATCCGGCCGATTATGCCGTTCCAATTTGACTGGGTGTGGTCGGAGACAGAGTGGGCATTTACTCCAACGTTATATTTCATCGCATTGTCCACACGAATAGTAAGCAGATGTTTGCCGGGTGTCATCAGCCTGCCAAGGTCGTAGAGATGCGGCGTGCATAAACTGTCCTGCATACCGGCGGCAACGCCGTCCACCCAAACCTTTGTTTCCCAGTGACAGCGT
>JAUWLI010000364.1 GCA_030613765.1 Phycisphaerae bacterium | reverse complement strand
ACTGATTGAATGAAAGATACTATAGTACCACTGCTGCTGAATATTATCTACGCGATCACCCCACATCCCGAAGATACTGACCGCACCGATAGCTTCAATAAGTATCGTCCCGATAAAGATGAAGGCAATCATATTTCCTATTCGACCGAGCGTTCGGGCACTGAGCAGGTCCTGCATTGCCACCGATTCACGTAAGCTCAACGCCTGTCCCAGGAGCAGGGCAAATACCGCGCCGAACATAACTATCCCCAGGCCGCCAAGCTGAATCAAAAACAGGATTATTAACTGCCCCATCAGGGAAAAATCCTCACCGGTATCTCTTACAATAAGGCCGGTAACGCAGGTGGCGCTGGTTGCCGTAAACAGGGCGTCAACAAAACTTGCCCTTTCGTCGGTGGATGCCTTCGGTAGACTCAAAAGCCCTGCGCCGCCGATTATCAAGACTAAAAAGCTGGCAATCAGTGTCCTCGTTGGACTCTTGCCCGACGCCGCCAGGTTCACACAGGTCCTGCAAAGCTTGGAGACTACCTGCAGAACAAGATAGATACCCACCGCGAAATGGCGAACCACCTCGGGCTCATCTCTGTAAAACCATCGGCCCGCCCCGGCCACGGCAATGACAAGCGCAAGTAAAAGTGGAATCTCAAACCAGTTTCCCCGCAAATATTCTGCCTTCGAGACGGCATTAAAGAGGCGAATTGTTTTCTCGACTATGAAGATGCAAAGCAAGGCGACCTGAGCGGCATATAAGATTCGTGCCGGCAGTTGGGGCTCATCGAAGCCGAACAGCGCAGCGAAAGACGCCGTGACCGCTGCGGCGGTCAAGGCGTTGACCCCGATTAAAACCTTCTCCAGCAGATTGTTTTTGTACCGTATCTGCATAGCAATAGCGTAAAGCGTAAAGTGAAAAATGTAAAACCAAAACTTAAAATTTAAAGTCAAAACAAAAGGAAAAAGTTTTGATTTTTAACTTGTGATTTTTAGTTTTTAGCTTTCAGCTTTTAATTTTTATGCGACATCCGCCAATCCAAGCGAATCGCCAAATTTGGTCACTAATGCCTTGCGAATATTCTTGTGCTCCGGCCTGTTTAACATCGGGTCGGAGCGGACCAGCTCAAATGCGTTTTTCCTTGCCATAACCAGCAGGTCGTAATCATCCACGATATTTGCGATTTTCAAGTCCGGCAGGCCGTGCTGCCGTGTGCTAAAGAGTTCTCCCGGCCCGCGCAGCCGCAAATCATGCTCAGCTATTTCAAAACCGTCATTGCTCCTGGTCATTATATCGAGTCTGCCCTTTGCTATCTCGCTTTCGGTCTCTGCAAACAGAAAACAAAACGATTTAGCTTCTCCCCTTCCGATACGCCCTCTCAACTGGTGCAACTGTGCCAGGCCAAATCTGTCCGCTCCCTCTATGACCATTATTGTTGCGTTGGGCACATCCATCCCCACCTCTATCACGACGGTTGAAACCAGCACATCGATTTTGCCTTTTCTGAATTCGGCCATAATCTGCTGTTTTTTCGCCGAAGACATCCGGCCGTGCAGAAGCTCAACGGAAAATTCCGGATAAACTTTCGTAGACAGGTTTTTCCACTCATCGGTTGCCGCCTTGATATCTTCGTTTTCTTCGAGTGAGGTTATCCGCGGATAAACAAAATACGCCTGCTTCTTTGCCCTTAGACGTTCGCGGATAAACTGGAATGCTTTTTGCCGGTTATACTTCTCGACCCAGCGGGTAATAACAGTGCCTCTGCCCGGCGGCGAATGCCTGATAATGGAAACATCCAGATCGCCGAAAGCGGTCATCGCCAACGTCCGGGGGATCGGTGTGGCCGTCATAACAAGACAATGCGGCGTGGCTTGTTTTCGCAGTTGTGCCCTCTGCTCGACGCCAAATTTATGCTGCTCATCAATCACGACCAGCCCGAGCTTTCGAAATTCTATATCTTTCTGCAGCAGTGCCACCGTCCCGACGACAATATCAATCGCTCCCTGCTTTATTTGCTCCAGAAGCTCTGTCCTCTTTTTACCGGTCAATCCACCTGTTATCAAAACCCTTCTGACTTTGCTGTTCTCCAGGTATCTTTCGATACTCAAAAAATGCTGTGCCGCCAGAATCTCCGTAGGCGCCATAATGGCCACCTGCGTTTTATTGGCGACCGCCGTCAAAGCCGCATAAAGTGCCACCACCGTTTTGCCCGACCCGACGTCACCCTGCAGGAGCCGGTTCATCGGCTCAGGTTTCGCCATATCCGCGGCAATTTCGGCTATTGCGCCGTTTTGGTCTTCGGTTAGCAGGAACGGAAAACGCTTTCTGATTCGGCTGTCGATTTCGTTATTGCAAGTCATCGGCACTGCCGCCGAGTAGTGCTGTCTCCTTACCCGCCGAAGCGCCAGTCCCAACTGCATCAAAAACAATTCGTCATACTTTAACCTGCGTTTTGCCTTGGCTAATTTTTCCTCGTCCGGCGGCGAATGTATCCAGGCAAACGCCTCCTTTCTGCCGATTAGATTCGCCTTGGCCCGAAACTCTTTTTCATAAAATTCCGGCACAAGCTCATCAACCGCATCACGCACGCGTCCGATTATCTTTTTGATTTGCCTGCTGGATAGTTTGCTGCAAGCCGGATATACACCGCCGCTGAAATACTCATCCGGTTCTGAAGTTTTTTCATCGAGCACCAGAAATTTAGGATTAGTCATTTGTAACTGATGCTTATATAAAGCGACCTTGCCCGAGACCACTATTACCTGGCCCGGCGTCAATTGGTCACGGAGATACCCGCCGTGAAACCATATAATCCTGCACACCCCGGTATCATCGCTGACTATGGCTTCAAATATCGGCTGCCGGCGATGGCTGTTGTAGTCTGTTGATTCGAGAAGGCCAATGACAGTAGCGGTTTGGTCAGGCTGCATTTGATCTATCTTTATCGGCCCGGGCGCAAAATTCCAGTCCCG
>JAUWLI010000312.1 GCA_030613765.1 Phycisphaerae bacterium | reverse complement strand
TTGACAGGATAGATTTGCCTGAAGTGGATATAGTTGCCGATGTTGAAGAGGGGCTTGGTTTTCTGCCGGACGGCTGCGTTGACGAGATTTATGCCCGCAGCTTTTTCGAGCACGTGCAGAATTTTGAAAAATTGATGAGCGAGGTTGTGCGAGTGCTCAGGAAGGGGGGCAAAGTATTTGTTTTTGTTCCGCATTTTTCAAATCCTTACTATTATTCGGACCCTACGCATAAGAGATTTTTTGGCCTCTATAGTTTCTATTATTTCGTTGATTCCAAGTATCAGTTGAAGCGGAAGGTGCCCAATTACTATTTTGATACGAAGATAAGAATTGTGTCGCTAAAGTTAATTTTTGATTCGCCGTTTTTCTTTGGAAGAATTATCAAGAAGATATTAGGGGTGATTTTCAACCTGAGCAGCTTTTTCCAGGAGTGGTATGAAGAGGTTTTTTGCTACATTTTTCCGTGCTATGGAATCGAGATAGTATTTACGAAGGATGAGTGAACCGATTTTTCCGTGTGTAAGCAGATTAAACAAGGTAAATCCCAGTCAGTTTGAGATATAAGTAATGAATCATGTTACGGATCCCGGGCAACCAATCACCCTTGCGGCGTTAACGGCCGGTAAGAACATACCCTCTTCACGTTTCCGGATGAGGCAATATATACCCCGTCTTGCTGAGAATGGTGTTGTTGTTCAAGAACACAAACCGTTTTCCGAGAAGACCTGCTATTTTCCAGGGCCCTTCAAGGCGATGACCAAGTTTGGCGGACTGTTTCGTTCGCGGGATGCCGACATGGTCTGGATTTGCAGGGGATTTGTGGAAGGTTATGAAACTTTTGAGCGTTTGCTCAAACGGCCTCGTATCCTGGATGTTGACGATGCGGTTTGGCTTCGCAGGCCGTTTGGCCGATTTACTGTGCCTGATATAGCACGGGCAATGGATGCGGTGATAGCGGGGAATTCTTATTTGGCTGATTA
This sequence comes from Phycisphaerae bacterium, assembly GCA_030613765.1. Next base: position 2,800 of record JAUWLI010000312.1, on the reverse strand, counting down.
CTTCGGCAAATATTGTAAAGAGGTCCACATTGTACCTACCGCGATTGACTTGGATAGATATACGTTACGTCCCGAGTCGGCACATGAATCCTCAGAGACATTCGTTATCGGGTGGACGGGTTCTTCCAGCAACTTCAAATACCTCGACACTATCGAACCAGTGCTTAGTCGTTTTATCCAGGAGCATGACTTAGCTGAGCTTATGCTGATAGCCGATCGCCCCTGGGAGTACAGGCTGCTGCCTCCAGAGAAAGTGAGATTTATTCGGTGGAGTGTGGAAGAGGAGGTCAGAGTTTTGCATTCGATGACTGTAGGTCTGATGCCGTTAGCCGATGACAAATGGACCCGTGGGAAATGCGCTTTCAAGATGCTCCAGTATATGGCGGTGGGACTGCCTGTGATTGTTTCACCTGTGGGGATGAACCGGGATGTTTTGGAGAAGGGGGATGTCGGTTTGGAAGCCATCTCTCCTGAGCAATGGTATGAGGCTTTAGTGTCGCTTTATAAGGACCGGTCGCTTGGGGTGAAATTAGGATCGGAGGGTCGCAAAGTTGTGGAGCAGTTTTATAACGCCGACATCGTCGCACGTGACCTGGCTGATATATTTAAATCTCTTTTGGGCAAATAAACCCACCCTTTAGCAAGGCGGAAGTTGATGCTTGCTGCTTAGCGGATTTTCCGGCCCCTGAGTACAAAGTGGCTGAAAGTCAGGTAGTTGCTTACGGGATTGTCGAGCAGGATCCCCGCCCAGGGTACGATATACGGGACGTACCAGTTGTGGCAGAAATCACCGAGGCCTTGCTCAGCTAAAAGCCGGCGCCAGGCGCCGAGTGTCTGGTGCTTTTTCCAGTTTATCGTCTTGGCAAGGGGCGAACGCAATCGCAGGTCGCCAAATAAGTTTCTACGGCCGACGTCGCAGAGAATTACCCATCCGTTTACTTTTAGCACGTCGGCGATTTTAGCGACCACCTTGCTTTGAGATTTGCGTGCAGCCTCGTTACGCCGGATGTCGGCTGTGACCTCGCGAATGTGATTAATACTGTTGTAGAGCAGAACCAGGTCGAATGGAGTTTCGGGACTGTAGGTCAGGAAATCCATCGGCTTATGAACGCATTGGTCAAGTCTGAGTTCTTCCTGGATTTTCGAAAAAGTCTGAGTCGAACCGGAAGTGCTTCCGGATGCCTCGGGGTCCAATCCAACCACCTCTTTGGCACCGCAAAGGGCGGCGTAAAAGGTTGTAGTGCCTTTTTCGCAGCCTACGTCGAGTACTCGGGCGTCTTTGAGCATTGGTAGGCAAGGGCCAAAAAAGCGATGCATATGCCACTTGAGGCTGACGAGCTTTTTTCCTACAAGGTCGGCGAGACGTTCAACTTTGGCTTGATCTTTTTCCGTCGATAATTTATTGTCCTTTTCTATTTTGTTACCCCTTTTGTCCTTCGAGTACCAGCGCGTCAGGATAAATACAACGCACCGCCAAGCTCAGATTATATAAAAATCATTTAATGAAGACCTTATTGAACCATAATCACAGCAACTTCAAGAATATACCATATCGCCTGATAAGATCAATTGAAACATTTAATACTTTTCTGCTGACCGTGTACCTATTGCCTACTACATCCTGAACTAGTGGTACAACAACTTCCATACCGATTGAATCAGCAAGCTCTCGTATTTTCTGTTCTTTGATGTTGAAATCACCGGCAATAATAACATCGGGATTTTTCTCCAGCATCTCGATAGCTATGTTTTGTAAGAGCGCTTTCTCTGCTTCCCTCAATGCGCCATTTGTCCAAGAGAGGTGCACTGTCACTATCACCGCATCGAAAAAACGATACGAAACACTTTTTCGAATTTAAGGCCTATAAGTTGCCAATTACCGTAAAAGCACAGAACCAAGACCGAGCAGCAAAAGCGTTTATGATTAATAATCTACAATGCTCGATTGAAGCCAGTTTTCGGAAAAGGCGGTGAAATCTGCCATATTGACTATCCCGTCACCGTTGAAGTCTGCCTTGTTAAGAGGCTTATGCTTGCCGCGAATAATAACACAATCACTTCCCTTTATATATGTTTCATCTGACAACACGCCGGTAAGTTCCAACGTCAATTCATCGCCATGGTTGACCTCACCTATCGCCTCCACAATCATTTGCGTTTCAAACTTGAGTGTCAGGTCAAGGAAACCATCAGGGCCTTCTGTAGAACATTCACACTCGTTCGCATCGACCAAAGGTGTTCCTACATCTTCAAAGCTACTACGGATTGGGGCAACACCCGCCAAGCGAATAGAAGCTGCGTCAATACTGCTTACGTCAAAATCTTCCGACCCTAAGACGGCAACAGGGAGAACGCCGCGGCTTTTTACATTAAGCGGGTTGGGGCAGCTTCCGGGTTTGATGTCTATGGCCCACGGCTCGGACGGATATGACATATAAATATCCCAGATTTCCTGGGCAGACAAGGCCCTGTTGAAAATGTAGATTTCGTCGAGTAAACCGAAGAAGTAAGACCATTCATCTTTTCTTGTACCTATTCTTACAGGCTCATCATTCAGCAGTCCAAAAGTCCCCAACTGTGGCACGGTTCCCGCCGGTGAACCATCTATATAGAAATTGACATTTCCCCCTTCAACCAAAGTAACAGAGCAATGTTGCCATTCTCCAGCCACTATGCCATAGGTCGATGAATACTTGCTAATCTGATGGGTTCCCGTACCCGTCTGGTGGTGAAAAACTAAATAACCATTCAAAGGCGTTGTTCTAAAAATATAGTTGCCGGGATAATTTGTCCTTGATGT
>JAUWLI010000022.1 GCA_030613765.1 Phycisphaerae bacterium | reverse complement strand
CAAATAAAATCGATGCCATAAATACCACGGTAGAGTTAGTCTTATTCATTGTCTTCTCCTTATATTACCTTTATAAGCGTTTCAGCACGATCTTATATGCGAACTCGTTTTCACGTGTCTGAAACCGAATCTGGGTATTTTGTGCATCGAATTTAACACTTCGTATATTTTTGTCGTCAGCATCGATGGCTGATATTGATGTAGCGTATTTGCCTTTAGTACCGGCCAGCTTGTCGGTGCGCAGTGTAACCGTAAATGGTTTGAGGCCGGGCAATGGAGTGACAAAGATAATATCGCCTCTCAACCGGCAGCGGAATGCACCTTCGGTTACGACAGGACCAAAGTCAACCGGAGTTTTGCCGACGTTCCACCGCAGCGGCGGCTGGGGCTTGGATTTATGCTTGACGAGTCGAATGTTCGTAATGTTTTCGTCTGTTCCTTCAGCTATAAGTTTGCCGAGGTGATAGCGTGTGCTGCCATCGTCATCTCCGTAAAGAGCGAAGTGTCTGCCTGTGGAGGGGTCCCATAGTCCGATTGTGATTTCATACTCGCTTACGCCATATGTTTTTGGGATTTGTGCAATCCATTTTTCGCCGGTTGTGACGCGGCCGGCCCATTTACTTGTGCCGGTGGTGGGATTGCCGCCGCTCTGGAAGGCGATTTTGTCGGGCCGTTCGGACTTTGGATTATTAAAGTGTATGAAAATTTGCAGGTCCTTCTGTGCCGCTCTTTGAACATTCCAGTTCACAATCAGCTTGAACCTTCGATTACCGAGATATTCGAGCCTATCGGCTGCCGGGCTGATTGCCAGTGTTGCGTCTTGACTGAATCCACGCGCGTTAAAGTAATAGTTTGATGGCGCATGTGATTGTTCGACAATAATACTATCAATTTTTTCGATGCTCGATTCGATTTGGCCATTCTTTGCGAAGTATCCGTATTGGGGAAGGATTTTGCCGGCCACCTGCCAGTCCTTATCGCCGCGATTAACGTAAACCTGCGCTCCGGATTTCCATTTGATGAGCTGTTTGTGTATATCTCCATTAACGAACTCTACATTCTCGATACTGTCGAGGGCTATACTTCGGATGAAATCCTGTGTGAGCCAGTACTTTCGGATGGCGCCGCGGCCAAAGGCCGGCCGGTCAATCATAAGGGCGTGTCCTTCAAGAACCTCGGCGCTGATGTAATCATCGCTTTCGATGCCGTGGTTACGCCGCTCTCGCCCGCCCTGGTAACGACCGGAATAGCCGACGCCATGCAGGCTGAATTTATCGTGCAGGACTGCATCGAACCACGGCACACGCTCCCAGTCTTTGCAGTCAAGTCTAATGCAGAATCTCTTACCCACAGGTGAAAGCTGCAAATGCTGACAATCGGAGCCGTCGAGGTATCCGATAAGCTGGTCGTGTCCTGCCTCGGACGTGGTGGGCGCATTTTCACCGAGATAGTCCCGTATCCAGGCGAAGGCCTCGCCCCATGATTTGCGGGTTTCGAGCATCGAGTGAAAATTTCCATATCTATCGTAGAAGTCGAAGCATGGCAGCGAAGTAAAAACGTCTATGAAGTAGTGTGTGGGTTTTAAGTTCGGCTTTATGAGTTTTAGATTTCGTTTGATGAAGGGCATGATGTGGTCCGGCCGCCAGCGATAGCTCTGAGCGTCGCGTCCTTCATTGAGCCAGGCCTTGATAGGCTCACCCTGTTCGGTGAAGCAGATATGGTTATAGCTGTAATCGGCCGCATCGGGATAAATGTCGATATAATTATCGTGCAGGCCCCAGGGGATATCCTGCTCGGCACATACCTTTGCAATCTGCTGCATATCTTCAATTGTGCCGAGTGACGGCAAGGGTGGATAAATATCCGGCAGGCGGTAGTCGTAACCCCATCGCTGCCATACATGCACGGTAAGGAGCGAATCAGTCAGGCCGTAATTTATCATTTGCTTCATCGTCTCAGCGATTTCGGTATAGCGTCCGCCCCATATATCGAATACAAATCGGCCTGCCTTATTCTTTAGGCCAGTCGCTGGTTTCTTATCGAACAGGGGACGGTACTTTCTGGCACAATCAAAAGCGCCCTTGATACTCGGCACGAACGTCATCGTAGCATCGAGGTGCGTGTGAAGCGCGTATGTCCTTTGGTCCGGGTTCACTTCGAGATAGTCAGGCGGATTGTCACAAGCAGTTAGAAGTGAGATGCCTTTGTCAAAATCGAATCCGACATGGCTCGTTGACAGGTTATGACCTCCGAAGTTTGCCCTGAAGGCTTTCGGCTCAACGATGCAGTATCCATGGCCATAGTAAGCGCGAGAGGCTTTCTGGTCGGCCTGTCCCAGTGCTATATCGGTAATCCGTTTGGGGCATTTAAGCTTTATACGCAGGCCGGCTTTGTCTTTCCAAACTTCCGCAGTTAGAGTAAAATCTTCGTCTGTGAGCGAAAGGTGATGAGTTATATTTAGTTTCCCGAACAGCCTGTCCTTTTTCGTATCAACCTTTCGAAAGATGAGTTGTGATGATCCGCATCCGAGCTTGTTACGAAGGACCGAGATGTTTAAGCCGTCGAATACGACACAGTGTTCATCTTCGCCGAAAGCAATAGCGGAGTCAGCCAAACCGTTTTTGCCCAGGACAAGAGCCGCTGTGCAATTGTCCTCAAGTTTGAAAACGAATTCGTTGTCGTCGGATGCTTTTTGCGATTTGAGGATGCTTCTGGCGCGCTTGCGGAGTTTTTCTCGTTCGGTGTCTGTTAGTTGCCGAGGCGGTGTTCCTGCAACAACTGTCGGTTCGCCCCAATAGGATGAATCGCAGGTTGTATTACGCTTCGGTCCCGGATGGCTTTCTAATCGCAGGAGTATTTTCTTGCCGGCGAACTTGCTCAAGTCAGCTTCTCCATCTACCCATTTCTTGCTATCGGTGTGACGCTCGAAAAGTTTCTGGTCACCGGCCCAGACACGAAATGTTACGCCGTCGCTGGGTGGTTCTTGCTCTGTGTGGTCGCGTATGGCGTTGGCAAAAGTGAGTTTGATTGGCACGACATCCGGGAGCTTGAGCATATATTCGGTGAAGATAGTTCCGTTGCCGGATTTCCACGGTGGGTGCATGTGAATGGCGTGTTTCGATGTGCCGCGAGTCAGTTGGTGAATTGAAAAGCTGGCGGATGATTCTGTGGAAGAACCCTGCCAGCCAACGAGCATATAGACCAGGGGCTTATCGTGAAAGCGCCAGGTGACACGATTTGTTCTCAAAGGCCAAAGCGGCAGGGCTCCATTGGCAGGAACGATATTGGTTGGCATTTCATCCGGCTTTCGGGACGAGGGGATTGCTTTCTCAAAACTTGATTTGAAAATTTGAATAGCGTGGATTGTTATTGTTTGTCTCTTGTGCTTAAAAGTTGCGTAAATATGAACGGGGTATAGTGCCGAATATGCGCCCTTTCCAGCAGCTATTCGAAAAGTAGCTTCTGCCCCCTGACCGGGAGCAACTGCGAGACGTTTTTCCGTTTCGCCCATAGCATACCATTCATCCACAAGGTCTGACATACGCAACAGAACCTGCAGAGGAGAGCCGCCGTTATTTTTGACTGTAACCTTTACATCGCGTGGCTTGTTGTACTCTGTTACATCTTCGATGTTGTCTATAGTCAATTTCAGCGGGCCTTGGGTGACGATATGCCCATTGAACGCCATCGCTGTTGAAGTGGTCAAAAGGATTAAAACGATAAGTCCTATGCCAAAGGCCTTCATCATAAACTCCTCGTTTTTACTGATGACTTAATCGGATTCTGTGTTTCTTGTCAAAAGATACCACATGGTTTTGTATTGCGGTGATAAATCAATATAGTTCCTGCTATCCTCAGACCGAACAGGCACATCGGCTTTAGCTAGGCCATCAGGACCTAACGCCTGACACAGCCAATCTCCTCCCGGTGTTTCTACCGCGCCCTTCACCACTTCAATCTGGGCTGGCCCGTGACCCCATTGACGTCCTACTGTGCGCCTGTCCTTAGAGAACTTCATCCCCACGTTCTCACACCGCCCACAAGCAGTGATTAGAATCTTACCACTGCGCCACCAGAGCATTCCATCGAGCGGTGTGGCTGTAATTACCGCAAAGGCAGGCTCATCAATTTGGCATCGCTCGAATTTGGTTGTGTCTCCCGCCAGAACACCTGCACCGCCCTGGGCAATATATAAGCCCTTGCCGTCTTCAGCCGACCATATCAGATTCGTAAAAGACTTCTCTGTCTGCTCTTCGCCGGATAAAGACCGAAGACTTACATACAACTGATCATTCAACACTTTCTGGGGGGTTGCACCACAGACCGCATTAACGATTCCTAACATGTCACGGTCATACTTGAGATGCAGCTGTGCTAACTGCTGCACAACATCAAATGAGCTACTTAGGGCAGCGACCAGATGTTCCTCAAGTGGTGTAAGTACTGCCTCACGGAAAATAACCGCTCCAGCCCGCATAAAGCCCCACTTGGCGGGATTTGTGTCTATGTCGAAATAGCTGTTGAGGTTTTCACGATACCAACCGTCCGAGCTGTGACTGTAAGTGTATAGCCAGATGCCGTCCCAGTCCTGTGCGGCGGCGAAGGATGCTATCATAGGGACACACTCGGCCTGTGAATCGAGAGGAGCGGGGTGATTGTATTCGCTGACGGTAAAGGGCTTTCCGTCGAGGCGTTCGGCTGCCAGGCGAAACAGCGTGGCCTGAGCGGGGTAGTCCGTCATTGGTTTCTGGTCGATGAGCCAGTTGCCACTATCCCACGGCCTGCCCGGAAAGCGCGGGTGCTGCCAGTATGCGTGGGCGTCGATGAAATCCATATCACTTTGGGCATATAGACCCAGCGGTCCAAAGACAATTGTGCCGGTTACCAGAGCTTTGCAGCCCAAGTCATTCTTGATAAAGTTTCGCATTCCATCGAAGTAGGCCTTTTCCGTCTCGGCCAGGAATCGCATTCGGTCAAGTGTGCGAGCTGGGCTCTCACTATTAGCAAATACAGCAACCGTACCGGCCTTGATTGATTCGCCTTTTTCCAGGCCCACACGGCCGCCGGGCCGAAACTCGATATTGGCAAGGTATACCGGAATGTCACTGCCGCCAAAAGAAAAGCTGATACGGGTATTTTCATCATCGGCCTTTGCAACAAAACCATATCGAAAACTTTGCCATTCATTTTTCAACACCACCTGTCTTGACAGCCCGAGATTATTCCAGGGGCTGTGGGCCTGGCTGACGGCACACCCGATCTTTCGCGACTTATCAACGGCGGCGTTAAAAGTAACTGTGTAGTACTGACCCGATTTGACAACGAGACCTCCCTGGTTGAGCTGTAGGTGCCATTCAGTGTCATCGGCCTTACTAATATCGATTCGCAATGCATCTTTGCCCTTATAGCGTGTGCGTGACAGCGAGGCTTTGCAGCCGGAATGTTGTTCGAGATTCCAGTTCTTCGGGACACTTTTGGCCGGTTCACTTGTCTGGAAGTTGCTGTTTTCGAGCAGGTTTTTCCCCAGTTCTTCAGCGCCTTCGGACCAGATATTACGCAGCTTCTGGTCTGAGTTGTAGCGTTTTTGTAACCAGGTATTGAATTTGCTTCGCAGGATATTCGCATAGTATGGTGGAAGTGTCCGTAGTGTCTGCTCGCTGCCCCACATAAAGAGGCTGTTCTCATTAGTGATTTCCACAATCGCCACAGCAGGGTCGTCGGCGTAACTGAGCTTGCGATATTTGTTAACGTGGGTCAGCAATTCGCGGGCAAATTTTTTCTGAGCATCGATGAGTGCGGGCGTGAAGATGTTGGATATTTTGTCATATTGGCGATTGGTCTTGGGCAAGTCCAGATATTGACTATGTGCTCGGCCAACGTGAAGGTTGATATTGACATAAATTCCGCGGCGGGCAAGCTGGTCGATAAAAAAGTCTAATCTGTCCAGTGCCTCGGGAGCGATGGTTTTACCGTCCTTTGCGTTCCACAGTCCACGGGGCCACCGAGCAGTATCCATGTGGTGACAACGAATGGCGTTGACGCCGGCGGCGGCAAGGCGGGCCGCAATGTAGGAGGCATCTTCTTTTTTGGGCAGGTTTGCTCCAAATGACAGGTTGACACCCCACAGGCGGACGCGACCCTTGTTGCTATAGAAGTGGCTGGAGTGGGCAACAAGGCGTTGACTATCGGTCTTGATTGGGTGCGAGGAAGGATACGCTATCAGCGAGCCAGGATTTGGCCGGGCGGGAATAACGAAAGGAACAAAGTCTTGTGCTACCGCGCTGCTGCAGACAAGCAGCATTACAATGATACATAGCGATTGTCTAATCATGGATTTTGATGTTTTAAGTTTTTTGTTCATCATTCTCAACTCCTTGTCGATAGGATAAAGCTATTGTTTTTTAGTGCTACTGAGTGGTGCTTTATCTTTGCAGCGGTCCATACGTTTCTGCCAATCGCGCAGGTACTGCTGTCGCCACTTGTTTACTGTTTTAGCTCCGGGGCGTCCTGCTTCGGAGAATGCAGGGTCAGGGTCGTCAATCCACCAATTGGGGCGTCCTTTTCTTCTGACGAATCTTCCGCCCCAACTTTCTTTCGTCGGGTCGTCCGGGATTCCGCATAGAAGGAAGGCATAACTCGGGGTATCGCCCATTTTTATACTGCCGCCTTTTAAAGGAGCAAAATATTTTCCCAGTTCGCCGTGATTTTTCACATGCTTATCAACAAACGACCTGTTTCCCCAATCTCCGTTTTGCTTACCGCCCATATACCAGCCGCGGAATGTGGTGTTACTGTGAATAAGCGACAAATCCGCGTGGCTTTTGTCGATATACCTGAAGGCGTTTTGGTCCTGTTTTTGGTTCCATGATGCAATAAAGTAAACGCGGATTTCCCCCTTTATGCCGGGTTCATCGTGCAATGCCTGTGCGACATCGGTAATTGCTCCCCATACAAGCACATACAGTGGCCGGGAGTCTTTCTTCTTTGCACAATGGACTATCCATTTTGAACCTTCGGTCGGGCTGCTATAGCCTTTTTGCGGTGCAGGATTTATTGCGCCCTGTTTTGTGATTGAGCGAAGATAATCAGGCTTTGGGTATTTGTCCGAGTAGGTTTTCAGGTTGGGATAATCCTTTTCGTATTTATCAATCACATCGAGGATATCCTTCTTTCGACCTTTCTGGGGAGGTGATGAAATAATACCTTCGGTATCGAATAAATCGGAATAGAGAAGGTAATGTACCATTGACTGAATATCATCCTCATCCCCTCCGCCGATGTCCGTTGAAATAATCACTCGATATCGGTTACCTGCAAGGGCGCCGCCACCAAGACTGTAAGCAGCGGTGTTGCCTGCAATCATAATCATAAACATTATGACAATTATGGTTGCAAGCGTCCATTTTGAGGATTCCCAAATCCGCCTTTGTCGGATGTTTGGAGTCCCTGCAGGAAGACGGCAAAATGGGAACGTGTGATTGAAACGAGATACATCATGTTTTTTCATAATACTGCCCTGGCTATGCAATGCCCACTCCATAAGAGGTATCCAATGTATGTCTTTTAGCGGATGGAGTCAAGCAAATTCCGAGGATGATCGGCGGCCTGGCGCTCGTTCAGATGCGTACTAAGGTTTTGCCTGCCTGTAGAGTTGTATTTGCTTACGGATGTGATTGGCCAGTTCGTCGGCCTGGGCGGCAGTGGCGAGCGAGAGCGCCACCTCCGCGGTCTTTACTGCCTGTTCGAATTGGCCCGCCGCGGCATAAGCTGCCGCCAATGTTTCAAGAATGGTCGCGTCCTTATGCCCTGTTAATTCAGATGCACGTTTGGCAAGCTCAATCGCCTGAATTGGATCTCGCAGCTTTGGGTCTGGGTGCATAGCTAAGATCCTCGCCATGCGGTTCAGAGGCTCCAGATAGTTTGGCTTCAGACGCACTGCTTCTCGAAAATGCTCAATCGCCACATCGAGTTTGCCTGTCATTGTAAGTACCAGGGCCAAGTTGTTATGTGCTTCGGCAAGGTCGGGCTTGACGTGGAGGGCCTGGCGAAGGTGCTTGATCGCCTCGTCAAGCTCGCCTTGTGATTTGAGCGCGAGGCCCAAATTGTAATGTACTTCGGCAAAGTCGGGCTTGATTTGCAGGGCCTGGCGAAAGTGCTCGATTGCTTCGTCGAATTTACCCTGCGCTGAAAGCACGCTGCCCAGGTTGCTGTGCGCTTCGACATGGTAGGGCTTTAACCGCAGTGCTTGACGATAGCAGCCGATTGCCTCGTCATGTCTGCCCTGTGCTCTAAACGTGATGCCCATATTGTAGTACGCTTCCACATAGCCGGGGTCGATCTGCAGGGCCCTCCGATAGTGGCTGATTGCTTCATCAGGCTTGCCCTGTAATTGAAGTGCGATACCCAGATTGTTGTGGGCTTCGATATAGTTGGGCTTGACCTGCAAAGCGTGACGATACTGACTGATTGCCTGGTCAAGTTTGCCCTGTGATTGAAGTTCGAGGCCCAGCATGTTACGTGCCTGTGGAGCATCGGGAGTTTTCGTCAATATATGTTCAGAAAGGCTCAACGTATCGCGCCAGTGCACCAGGTATGAGCGTGTTGCAACTGCCTCGGCACCCGCTAACACCAACACCGTTATTGTTACTGCCATCCGCTGCGCCATGGATTTGCCGGCGCTGCCGGTTCCACAGAACCAATTCAAGAGCGATGCCACCACCATCAAGAGGCCTACTGAGGGCAGGTAGGCAAATTTATCCGCTGCAATCACATTGCTGAATCTTAGAATCTGAATCGTAGGAAAAATCGCAACAAAGAAAAATAGCCAGCCCGTCAGTGCCGCCCGTGTCCAGCGCAGCGAAATCACCAACAAAGGAAGCAGTATACAGGTGCCGATCACACCTGCCAACACCATTGGGTCCGACAATCCCAACGGCTCGGGAAAAACGTAGTGCGATGACAGATTCGCCGGCCAGATAATCTTGTGGAGGTAGAAGATGATGTTGTGACAAAGGATAAGTGGGATGCGTTCGAATCCGTAACCGCCCGCAACCAGAGCGGGGGCGGCACTACTTTGCGAAATATAGGTTATTATTGCCGAGACGCCCCCCACTACAATTAAAGGCAGCTTTTCCAGAACGGTTGTCCACTTCCAGCGTCTCAGAGGCCAATAGTCCATCAGCAGCATCAACAGTGGCAGTGGCGTGCTGGTCGGCTTGGACATCAATGCCAGCACGTACATCGCCAGGCAGCCAATGTAAAGGGGCCTGTTAGGTTTGCGAACGTAACGCACATAAAGTATCAAACACCATAGCGCGAAGAAAGCCGCCAATAGTGTCTTACGTTCACCCACCCATGGAATCGGCTCCACCGTCATAGGATGAAGCCCAAAGAGCAAACCCACCGCGGTCGCAATCCAGGCTTGACCAAACAACAGGTAAAGCAGCACAACCACCAAAGCAGTGTTCACAACATGCAAGGCAAGACTGGTTCGATGGAATGAATGCAGGTTATCAGGTCGTCCACCTAAGGCGTAATCAAACATCAGTGAGATCATCGTCAGCGGTTGATAGTACCCCTCCACCGTTGAAGGTTCCAACACTTCGGTGAGGAACCGATGGGCCGACGTCCAACCGGGATTTTGCACCAACAAATTCCTGGTCAGATATTGGCTATCATCAAAAGACAATGCCTGGGTTGACAACGCCGGCCAATGTACTACAATGACGGCGCAACAGACACTGACCAAACCCACCCACAATCCGATTTTCGAAGCGGACAACCCTAACAATTTTTTGCCCCGTTGGTTGAGGTTCCTTTGCACTGCTCCCCCGGTGTTCCGTTGCATTTTGTTTCTTTTGCCCCCGTGTATCTTACTCATGTTAACATAATAACATCAAATGCGCGGTGGTGCAAGAACTCCACCCATGTCGCTTCCGGAAGGTTCAAGGCGATATTTTCCGGATAACCTCGGGCCTGACATGCCGGCTAACCACTCACGATGATTGTTTCACTTGGGCCGAGCAGCTTGTAGCGTATTCCTCTCCAGCAGATTGTTCTGCCGAAGGCTGATGAGATAATAAAGAACAACAGCAATAAGGACCAGAGCCAAAAGAAGAGGATGTCGGCGGCGCAGGCGAGCTTCAATTTCGGCCAATCTTTTTCCAGTAATCTACTAATCATTTTCTGACGCAGTATTGTGCTGGATAGCTGACCTGCGAAGAAGGAGACAGGTACGGCGAGAATAATTAATAATTGATAATCGATGCTTGATGATTTTACTGCTGCATAAATTGCAAAGGCAGAGCCTGCCCATAAACCGAGGATTGAATAAAGACTGCTGAGAAATCCGAACCACCAGGTTCTCGGTGCGGTTACGCGGGTGATTAGAAATTGTCTGTGAGCAAATTCAAAGAGTTTTGGCCAGGTGGTTGATTCATACGAAGCGACGATGCAGGCGGGGATAAACTCCACTTTTTTGCCGGCCTTTTTAACTGCGTGGCTGAGCGACAAATCATCACTTATGGTCTTTGGCCAGATTTTATCAAGACCGATTTCTCGAAAAACATCCACACGAATAGCCATGGAGCCGCCCCAGGCTTGATTAAAACGGGTGTTGCCAAGCAATTGGGCTACCTTGGCGTTCATAACCGAAAGAGCCAGGCTGGCCGGATTGTTCCTTCTTGGTATGAACCAGCGATAGCCACTAGTGGCGCCAATCCTGGACAGTCTGAGATGCCAGACTAAATGGCTTAACCAATCCGTACGGACACAAATATCAGAGTCCGCGAAGGCAAGGGCGTCGATGTCATCGCTGATTTTCTTGTAGGCATAGAGCAAATTGTGGATTTTTTGACTACATGCGTATTTTGTTGTTGGTTGCTCGTTGTCGGTACTTTGCTTTTCGCAGTCACCGACTTTCCCTGCAAGAAAAATCTTCACTTCCTGGGCTTTTGAGCTTTGGCTCAATTGGTTTTTCAATTTGCATAATTCGTCATAAGCTGGGTCCGATTTTTCAGCGACCACAAACCACAGCAGATAATTTTCATAGTCCTGATTGAAGAGCGAGGTAATATTTTTTTGAAAAGCGGAATCCAGGCCCTTGCATGGCACAATAAGTACGGTCCGAAGCTGGTGCCACGAACGCTTTTTTTTGTATTTGGCCAGCGTATATCGATAGTTGTTAACGGCCTGAACCAGAAAGAGTAATTGTGATATAATTGCTGCCAGGGCTATGTAGTAATACCAATCCATTCTTGCCTCTTGTGGATGCGTTTAAGCGTAAACGCCGTGTTGTATTTGTCCGTTTAGACTTAAGAATACACGCTTTACGCTATTGAAGTCAAGGGTACAATTGGATCGATTAGTTGCTCGATGGTGTAGGATTCAGTAAGATTGATTGGGAGCAGGCAGCCGTGATTGTGGTTGGAGGCAAGAATAATCAGATTATTGCCGGCCCGGCTCCATCCCTGTGGTTGTGGTTGATGACCGAGGATAAAAGTATCCACATCAAAGAGTTCGGCCATTTTGTCGAGCGTGTCCTGACTGTGTCTTCTGCCCCAGGTTAAAAGGTAGGCTGAGCCTGGTTTTTCACAATCGCCGATTTCCAACGGCCTATGCAGTATCTGCTTATCGAATTTCTTGACGTATGGATTGCCGGGGAGCGAATGCGACAGCCATATTCTGTTATCACATCTGACAGCTAACGGCTGCGAAAGCAGAAACTGCCTTATTGCCTGTTTGATATCAGCGCTGGCCTGCTGGAATTCTCGGTCCAGGGCCAGGTTCATCGCCCGGTTCATTTCTTTGCCATTTTTCATCACCTGGCTATCATTGATGACAGTAGTGTCGTGGTTTCCCATGATGATATGGACTTGGTCGGGAAAGTTTAATTTATAGCGGGCGACGTCGAACAACAATTTATAAGATAGACATCCGCCTTCGGAGTCCTGGGGGCCTCCGTGTATGATTTCCTGCAGGACGACGTGTCTGTCGGGATTGTTAGCCAAATCGGAGAAAGTGACTATTCTTTCGAAATTTCGCCGATGTCCGTGGATATCACCGGTTATAATCAGGTTGCCATCGGCAGGCAAATGAATCAAATTACCACGTCGAAATCTATCTGTGTTGCAGGCTTGACCAGCCTTGTTCAGCAGATCAATTATTGTTTGAGGCATTTTTCTTCGTTTTTATCTTGCTGCCCAATAAGCTGTGTATCATCATGTCCAGCCTCGATATAAGCGTCATCATATTTGGGGGGCGTTGCGTTGGTTTGTCTTTTACACAGTCCATCACAAGTCTTGAGATTCCTATCGGTACTCCTTTTTTCAGTTCGTGAGGTGCCGGATATTTTCTTTGAATAACAATACTGGCAGGTCCGTTTCTTTGGGATATCAGAGGTTCATTTCTTTTGTGTATCAAGGTAGGGACGTTCTTACCGGTGAGGGCCCAGTACATTGTGGCACCAAGATTGAAGACATCCGTTCCCGGGCCAAGGGGCTTTCGCCTGACTTGTTCAGGTGCGATGTAGGCCGGTGTGCCCTGTATACGGCGTTTGGTCGTTCCGATTTTGCAGCTCTGGCCAAGGTCTATAATTTTGATTGAGCCGGCCTTACCCATAAGAATATTATTAGGCTTTATATCGCAGTGAATGAATCCTTCTCTGTGCATAGCATTAAGGCCGGTTGCGACCATCCTGAATACAAGCAAGACGTCAACCAGACTCAAAGTGGGAACATCTTCGAGGGACTTGCCCTCAAACAGTTCCATAGAAAGCAGCATCTCATTTAATTTGAGCATCGTGCGTATTTTCTTTAGCTTGTAGCATTTGCGGATATAGGGGTGGTTTATTCGCTGGGCCACTTTAAATTCATTCTCTGTCTGCTCGAAGACCCTCGTATCTTCCGGCCTTTCAAAGATGATTCGTTTCAGGGCGACATCAGTGTTGGTCTGGTGGTCGGTTGCCAAATAGATTGTGCTGCGGGCACCGGTTCCGATGCGTTTTTTTATGGTAAAACCGCCAACTTTGAGTATGTTTTTAGCCATATCACCAAGAACCCGGAATTTAGCAATCTATGGATATTTCACTACCTTTTTATAAGATGCGCCAAACAGGCCTTCTGTTCAGTTAATTTTGCATTTTTTAGAGATAGAGACGCTACAAGTACGCCCAAAATCATTTTTTCATAGAACCACGGCCCAATTCAGTCGGCCTTTGTAAAACCACCAGTTTACACAATAATCGGCTATTTGTCCAGCGCAGTTGCGTTTTTTTGTGATATTGGCAGCAAAGAAAAGATGCATCTTGACAAACTGGTTGGAATTCGGATAATGTCTGAAACTGATAGCTTTGAGCGTTTGAGAGATTGGCTTGGGCCAATTAGTACAGTTTCCCCGATAGCTCAATTGGTAGAGCGAGCGGCTGTTAACCGCTAGGTTGTAGGTTCGAGTCCTACTCGGGGAGTTATGTAAGGCGTTATAATTCAACCGCTTACAACTCACCCCAAATTAATTCATGAATTAACGGTATTTATTTCTACGCAGTTTCTACGCAGAATGGCTCTATTCTTGTGTAATTCGTGTCTACTTTCGACAGGGGAAACTGGGTGGGTATGAGCAAACTGCGTAGAAGTTGGAGCAGGGATATTTGCTCTGACTCCTACGGCTAGGGGACCTAGTGACGGTGAGATATTCGAGGAATCAGGGACTGTTCACAGTGAACCCGTAGAGTCGAATTGAGTTCGTGTTCTGAAATAGTAGATCACCTGGGGGGAGGTTGTGAGGATTTGGAGCATCGGATTGGGGGGAGGCTGTGTCGGACTGGTCCGAATCCTACTGCCTATCTCCCTTGCACCCCATTACCCCTCCGATGAAGAAATGTGCTGGGTCTTGCTCTGGTGGAGCGATTTCTATTGCATTGGGTATTCTAAGGTAAATTGGCTTTCTGGGCTTTGGATGTATTTGTCTTGGGTCGGTGAGTATGTTCTCGTGTCTATTTGGTTCTTGTCGGGGATGAATGTGATTATTCTCAGATATGCGTTTCCACCGTTGGGCAGGCCCTGGTAGTCGGCGAGTATTTGGTGGACGTAATTGCCGTTGGTGCCGGTGCTGGTGAGTCGGCTTTCGCCGAGGACGTGGCCGGATAGTACCATGAAGATGTTCTTGTGTTGGCTGACGAACTTCTGCCAGATTTGCTGTGCGTTGTTGCCTTTTACTGCGTAGGGGTTTTCCGTGAATCTCTTGCCATCCTCTTTGAGATACCAGTGTGTGATTATGATGCAGCGATGGTTTGGGTGGGAGGCGACGACGTTGTTTGCCCAGGCGAGGACGCTATCTCGTGGGACGAACTCAAGCGATATGACGAGGAATTTCATATCAGCTTCTTCGAAGATGCAGTAGTAGTTTTCGCTGCTCTTGTTGAAGTTGCCTCCATACCATGGCTTGTGATTGAAGCGTGAGGGTGGGAAGTAGTTGTTTATCTGAGTGTCTCGTGTTACAGCAGTTCCGTATTTTGGGGGTTGGACGGAGATGGTTTCGTACCCCATGTCGTGGTTGCCCAGGGAGAGTATATATGGCGTGGAGTCATCCAGGATTTGGAAGGCTTTGTCGGCGATTTCCCATTCCTGTGGATAATCGGTTTGTACGATGTCTCCTACGTGGACGACCATCGCAATGTTTAGCTCTTCGGTATTATGTTTGATCCACTCAGTTTGGGCGTAGAAGTGCTTTCGCAGGTCATCTGTAGAGAGCTGTTGGTCGGATTCTTTTAGTCGAATATCCGCATAGTTTTGTGTGTCGGGGAGCATTATCAATGTGAATGAGTTGTCCTGCTGGCTTGTGCAACCAGTGCCAAGGACAGCGAGTGACAGCAGTAGTAAGCATATGTAATTCGATGGTTTCATTACTCTCTTATCTATATGGGAATTACAGCTCGTATCCTTAAATGTTTTCATCATACCCTTTAATCCGGGGAAAATGGTCCACCACTCAATTATCTGGAGAAATGGTTTCTACTCCTGGGAAAGAGATGCCAGCCATTCTCGCGATAGTGCCTGGGCTTTTAGTCTATTCAATCCACCAATTTCCTTATCCCCCGCACAGTAGGCCAAAATCGCTCGGTTTTTTACGAACGTGATCGCCGTATAGCAATACCACCCATCAGGATTGCCTTCAATAATCCTGGACCTACTCCAGGTCTTGCCTTCATCCTTGCTAACGGCCAAACATAATGGTGTTCGGCGACCCTTGGGGTAATTATGTACCCCGGAATGGTCATTCCAGACACAGAGTAAATCACCTGTCCAGGGAATGTGCTTGATGGAGGCGGGGCTTAGAGGCGAAGCCAAATTTGATGGCTGGGCTTTTGACCAGGTGTCACCGCCATCCTGGGAATAACAGATATACTGACTCCCTGCATTGGTCCGCATAAACATCATCAGCAGTCCATCTTTCAGTTCAACGACGCCTGGTTCCTGCACTATAATTCGCCGTCCATTGGTTCCATATCCTTTGAATGAGTCTTTGCTGCGTCGCCAGGTTTTGCCATTATCGTCGGAGAGGTAGCACATGATCACACCAGCCATGTCCCTGGCCTCACCGGGGCTTCGGTGCCAAGCTACAGGTAGGATTAACCGGCCGGTTCGTAACTGGACGGCACGGTCATTGTTTAGCACATAGTATCCCACCTTGTCAGTGATACAGACAGTCGGTTGGCTCCAAGTCTGTGTTTCATCCGTCGAGATGCACATAAGAGGCCGGCAATCTTCCTCCGACGTCTTGCGTAAATAGAACAGAGCGATCTCACTACTGTTCAGCCGCAGAAGCGATACGGACATGACGTTCAGCCCACCTGTACTTCGCAGTACGATTCTGTCATCGCTCCAGCTCCTACCGTTATCATCTGAAGTACGCATAACAAGATCGGCTGCTGCATGATCACCGCCGCCGCCTGTAAATCGGGTATAAATCAGGCACAATCGCCCGTCTTTCAACTCAATTATGTCCCCTTCGGAATTACGTGGAAACTCTTTGCTCGGATTTATCACTAACAGGGTTCCTGCTTTGCCGCCGACTACCAAGGCTGGATATCCAGCTACAATTGCCATGGTAATCATCCAAATTGCTCTGGTTCTCATTATCAGTTTCCTATATCTTCCGGCAAATAACTTAGCCATCCGGTATCAGATGCTTGTTCGGCATGATTCTACCACGACCAGTCGAGTATGTCGAGTAGAATAGCTCCCTACTCAACCACTCCTAACTTCGATTCTCCCGTATTCTTAACTCCCCAGTCGAGCAAAATCGACACCTTGCTCCTGCTGGGATTTGGTGGTATCCTTGTCGAGTTAAGAACGTGTTTTTTACAGGTGTAGTTCGTGTCTACTTTCGACAGGGGAAAAGGGGTGGGTTTGTGCATTCTGCGTAGAGAATTGGAGCATGGGATTGGGAGTGGGGAGATTTCGACTCCCCCTCTTTGGCTGGTCCAGCAGGGACTATGGGAGAACCACTACCGACCAGAATATTTTTCAAATAAATGGTTGACATCCACTCAGAACTGTATTAGTATATAAGTAGATACTTATATGAATAGAGAAACAGACAAGTTGGCTCGGTGGTTGAAGGTCCTGTCGGTTGGGACCCGACTGAAGATTATCCAACTCCTCAACGGTCGTGCTTTATGTGTTAACGCCTTGGCACACCGACTGGATATAACGCAGAGTGCAGTTTCACAGCATTTGCGTATTTTGCGAGCAGCTGGCCTTGTGATCGATGAGAAACGTGGCTACTACGTCCACTATCGACTTAATGAAAAGACCTTCTCCAAGTGGAAAGAATCAATAAACCATGTGTTGGAAGTGAAGTTAGATAATTGTCCAGGAAAGAAAGGAAAACAGAAATGTGTTGCTGCCAAGAAAACAAAGAAGGATGCCAGAAGCCAGAGAACTTGAAGGGGAAGCCGGAAGACTGTTCGCCTGAGCAGATCCGCGAATGTCACGGTGAAGTAAAAGATCACCCTTGCACAGACAACGAGGAGTAGTGAACCAGCAGGGAGTGGAGCATCATCTACGGACCGACCACGTAGAAAGCGATTATACCTAAACAAGTAGTTTCTGCCTGTTCTTCCGAATCAGGAATTATGGGTGCTTGCTGGCGAGGGAGAAGTGGCAACTGCTACAGCTCATTTTGCCACGAGAATCTGACTTTTCGCTGCCCTTTGTATGGCAGGATTTGCATTCTTTCACCTCCTGGCTCAACCCATAAGCAGGTGCAAATCGGTCATTGAGGTAGTTATTGAGAATCTCGACAGTCTTTTTGGCCGTGTCGGCGGTGAGGCGTTTGCAACGTTCCTTTTGCGGTTTGCTGAAAGCTTTGTGGCCTGAGACTTTACACCACATAGTAGCAGAGACATGACAAAGGACAGAATTGGAAACAGACTTTGGTATCTCGATGTCAAGAATTGGTTTGTCGGGGACGTAAACCGGCAACTTAGAACCTATCCGAATAACCCTGAGCAACGAAACGTAATTATGGCACAGACAAAATGAAGCAACGCCAAATAATTTTCCGGTTTCTTTTCCCATCGCGTCAAGATGCGGCGAAAGCGGTTCATCCAGCTATGTGTTCTTTCTACAACCCAACGACGAGCCTTGAAACCAGCCTCACGCTTAATGGCTTGTGCCTCTTCACCACGCGAACGAATGTGAGCTGTATAACCAAACTCTTTCACCAATTCTCGTACCTCACCAGAATCATAAGCCTTATCCAGAGGCATACCTTGAGGCTTTTGTTCTGTAGGTTCAGGACGCTCTACCGGAATACTCTCAATCGTTGCCTCAGCCATCTTGCTGTCATGCCGATTCGCCCCATCAATCGCCAAGCCAATTGGCACGCCAGATGCTTCGGTAAGCAAACTGCGTTTAACACCTTTTTTGGCCCTGTCCGTAGGGTTTGGGCCGGTTTTTTCCCCCGCCAAGCGGGGCTTTTGTCATGGCACCATCCATCGATTGCCATGACCAGTCAATACCTTTCAACTCATCATAATCTTCCAAGGCCATCGTCCAAAGTTCCTGAAAAACCCCAGCTTCGCTCCACTCCTGAAATCTTGAGTGTGCCGTACTGCTGGAACAAATACCAGTCTCGTTCAATGCGTTCCATTGACAGCCAGTTCGCAATACGAAAAAAATACCATCCATTGCTTTGCGATCCGACACTCTCGGCCTGCCGCCTCCGAAGCGATGGGTATTCGGATGCTTTGGTATCAATGGTTCGATTTTTCCCCATAATTCGTCTGAAATCCTGTATCTGTTTTTTGTTTTTCTTTCTTTCATCCCTGAATCCTTTCAAAGGCATCATTGCCTTTGATTATATCGGCCATTCAGGGGTTATTCGGATAGGCTCT
>JAUWLI010000105.1 GCA_030613765.1 Phycisphaerae bacterium | reverse complement strand
AAATCCTCGATACGCATGCCCGCGATGACCGCACCCGCAAGTGACTGCTTAACTGCCGATAAATGCCTCCCATCGGCGGCCGTTCCAAAATGAACTCGGTTTTCTTTGGAGCCACGGACGAAAGCGACTTCGTTCTCGCCGGCTGTTTCTATTGGCCCCACTGCGTTTATCTGCCGGGAGCCTTCACCGACCAGTTCGGCACCGAGCTGTTCAGCCAATTGTGCAACCGTCAATTTCATGGAAATTCCTTTTACCGTCAATTTCTCTTCTCTCCTCCATATTCACTTATCCTGTAATCTGACATTTCCCGGAGAAACTCTTAAACAACATAATTTTCTCCGAACGACATCGATAATCTTGCCAAAAAGACCTTAAACGGTCAAGAAATTTCTTTTCCGAGCCGGTTTTACTGAAAATTTGCATGAAAACACGTTTTTTTTACCCCGTTGTCAAGTCCTGGTTTAAAGTTGTTGTCAAGTCCTGGTTTAAAGTTGTCACTTTCCGTTTCCATATTCGTTCTTGCTTTCCCTATACGCCATACGCTACTCGCTAATTATTGCCCTTCTGCCCCCGTAAGCCCTATAATGATAAACAAAATTCCCGCGATTATTGGGATAAGGCCCTGATTTTCTGTAAATCAATCCTTTGTTCTACTGGAAATGTTTCTTATAATTTAAATGGAAGCAATTGATGTGGCAAATGAGTGAAAAATAGCCAATTATGAGAGCCTTAGGCTGTAGAAATTTACGTTCTTGCAGCCTTTTTTTTTCTCACATAACACCGTGAAATAGCCGATTATACTCCTGAAAATATCTTGTGTTTTGAAATGAAATTCATGCGTTCGTGTAATAGAAGTTCAGAGATATAATTCAGCTTCTCAAAGAGAAAAATATTAATTTTATCAGATGGGGGTACAGACTCCGGAAAGGAAAATTATTATGGCTAACAGAGAGAGAGTAGTTGTGGCATTAGTGTTGTTGTTTGCGGGATTGGCTTTGAGTGGTTGTGCTGTGCAGGCTCCTCCCGAGCTATTCACAGCAATAAGGGAAGGAGACCTTGACTACATTAAAACTACATTGGAAGAAAATCCAAAATTTGCCAACTCTAAAGACGAATCGGGATACACTCCTTTGATATTAGCTGCAGGCATGGGTAATAAGGATTTGTGTGAAGTCCTTATTGCCAACGGAGCGAACCTCGAAACCAAAGGTTCACTTGGCACTGCTTTGCACGAAGCGGCAATTGGAAACCACAAGGATATTGTTGAGCTTCTTATTAGCAAGGGTGCCAATGTTAACGCTAAGGATAACAGCGGCAATACGCCGTTATATTATGCATCCACCTTTGGCCAGGGCCGCAAACGAAATAAAAATGACTGGGATATTGCCAGGTCTCTTGCTTCCAATGGGGCCAAGATAAATATGAAACCCGGATCCGGCGATACACCTCTGCACTCAGCTGCACTATATGCTCCTGAAGAAATCGTCGGACTCTTTATTGATAATGGAGCAGATGTGAATGTTAAGCTCAGCAGCTCCGGATGGCCCCGCAGGCCCAACTCCGGCCCTACTCCACTGCACAATGCGTGCATGCGTGCCGACAAGGAAATAGAGATACTCGAACTTCTCATTGCCGGCGGAGCGGAGCTAAATGCCAAATGCTATGGTGATCAGGCCGATGGCTGGACTCCGCTATATTTTGCGTGCCTTCATGAGAACACAAAAGCAGTCGAGTTGCTGCTTGCTAAAGGAGCAAAAATCAATCCACTATCTGATTTGGCTAATACTCCTATACACTATGCAACTAATGTAGAAATTGCCGAACTTTTAATCGACAATGGGGCAAATATTTATTTCAGGAACAAAGAAGGTTGCTCTCCTCTCCACAATGCAGTCAAAGGAAGCCATTCGGATGTGGCTAAACTTCTTATTGCTAACAGAGCTTATGTAACAGTGACTAACCATCAGGGAACTTCTCTTCTGCACGAGGCGGCAATTACAAAACAAAAGGAGATGATAGAATTGCTCATAGCTGAGGGAGTAAATATCAATGCAAAGGATAAAGCCGGCATGACTCCTGCGCAACTGGCAGAAAAGTCCGGCCATGATGACATAGCCGACTTCCTCCGCAGCTATAATGCAAAATGAGAACTGGGATTGTTGAACTTGTAAAATTGACATTAAAATAAAAGGGCCGTGAGGATTAAATTCACGGCCTTTTTTTCTCACATCCCTGCATGCAGTAGGCAGGGACCCAGACGTCTTATTTAATCAATTATCATTCATCATTAATCATTTATATGGCAGGAATCCAGTCGTCTTTATTCCCCAACCCCCAAAATCCGTCAATCCCAAAAAAGTAACGCCGAAAGGCCTCCACAATTTTGCATTTTGAGCGGTGGTTTTGCACTTTCCACTTTAAACTTTTAATTCTATTCGTGTCTTCGTGTCTAATAAAACACCGTTTTCGACCTCCCGGCTTCGCCCGAGGCCAATCATCATTTTCTACACAGGTGTTAATCGGTGCCGCCCGCGGCTTGAGCAGCTTTGCGTGCACGTTCTTTTTTCTTGCGTGGGGAATTGGCGCTACGAGTTTTTTTTTGTTTTGCCCGTCTGCTATCGAGTCTGTCTCTGCGTGTTACCATAAAAATATCCTTTTACTACTTTTTGCCCAAATGTTCCGCCATATCAGGTTTCAGGGCATTTAAGGCATTTTCTATATTATTAACCGGGATTTCCAATATAACTTTGTACATTCCTGCTCAGCTACGCCGCTGAGCCTGACTTTAAATAGAATATCAAATCTGTCTCGAAAAACAAGTTTTTCAACTTTATCTCGAAGATATTTCAGCCACAATAATCGAAAAAATACGAATTGGCCCACTGATTATTGTTTCTTTGACGTACCTCAACTAATGTCACCCTCCCAATTCCCAATTCGTAATTCTAAATTCTTAATTCTTAATTTTTCTTTTCTCTCTTCTTCGCTCATCTTTCAGCCTTTATAAAGCCGTGAGTTTCCCGCCTGTATTTAATCTATTGTAATATTTCGACCGGCTAAAAGTAAAGATATTTCCAAATTGGCCCTTAATGGGAACCGAAGAAGTGATTTGGGCCACCTGTTGCAATCCAAAGTAAGAGCAGAAGGAAGGAGAGTATCAAGGAGCCATAATAGGAACGAAGGAGAAGCTTATAATATAGTTTTTTCTGAGGTGATACCTCATTCTTAATTAAATCCTTCATGTTCTTGAATTCTTCTATAGGCCCAACAACGACCTTGTAACCATTCCTCTTGAGAGGAAATAAAATCATAAGATTAAAGATGCTCCAGAGTGCAAGAAATATAGGGAAAAGATAGCCAACTGTGCGAAGAATTGTAATCATGCAAATACTCAATTACTGATTATATGGTTTCAGTTAAAAACCTATGCTATTTTCACTTTCGCATAGTCAATAAGAGACGTAAGTAACATAGTTCAAATACAACAAATATTTCTATCACCAAGTTCTTGTTGTTTCTCTTTTCTCTCTTCTTCGCTCATCTTTCAGCCTTTATAAAGCCTTGAGTTTCCCGCCTGTTATGTTTCTACTATTATCCCCGCCATCCTCCCCAAACACAACAAAAAACCCGCTTGCCCTGAGCTTAGCCGAACGGATCTCTAAGTATATTTATCTCTTACATCCCCCCAAAATACCCCAAAGTCCAAATCACGTCAATATAAGAAGTTCCGTCGCACTAATTCTCTCTTGTGCCCTTATGCTCTTTTCTACGAGATGCGCTTCACGATTCACACTTCACGAATTTGCTTTCTAACCGGGCCGTCAATCCCAAAAAAGTAGAAAGCTATCGCGCAGCGATTCCACCAGCTAAATACTAACGACCAGCGACTAACGACTAAATCCCCGAGTCCAGAACGGTCATCACCTCGCCGGTTATATCTATACAGCCGTTGCTGTATAGCAATTTGTGCATCCCCATGGATAGTTCCAGTTCCGTCGGACTTGAAGCCGGAAGTTCAGGTGCGCTTATTTCAAATACAAGGTCCAGTCCCTTCTGTTTTGCCACCGCGCTTGTTATACGCAGAATGTCTGTGTAAATCTCCTCGGTTACTCTCTGTTCTTTTAAC
Source organism: Phycisphaerae bacterium (assembly GCA_030613765.1). Next base: position 4,709 of record JAUWLI010000105.1, on the reverse strand, counting down.
GCTAACTTCTGCTTGTGAAATTGCTCTAGTGCCTTCAGGCTCCCCTGCTTTTCCAGTACCTCCTTTACCTGCGCCATATAATTCTCGCTGCCGCTTTTTAATGTCTGCAGTCCTGCCTGTTGGGCCTTGATCTCACTGTCAAGTTTGTTCAGTTCAGCTTGAACCCGCTTTCGTTCCGCGTTGGATTCCTGCCTGTACTTTGCGCTTTTCTTGCATTCCCGGAAGATTTTCCGAATGCTGACAGCCCCGGCCATGACCTTCTCGCTTGTTTTGACATTACTCTTGACCTGTTTTTCGATCATCTCACGTATCGCGGACATGTCCGAATCGTTGATGTCAACATCGCGGTTCTTCACGCTCGCCTCTATCTCGTCGAATCTCTTTATTGTCTCTTTAAATTTCTCTTCGAGTTCGCCAAACCTCTCTTCTTGAGCGGCAAGTTGCTTGCCTTTTTCGTCGATTTTCCTGTTGAGTTCGGCAATTTGTTCGTCTGCCAAAGCCGCTCTCTCTTCCTGTACTGCCTCTGCTGCTGCTGCGTTTTTCGCCTCGTTCGGGTCCTTGACCTTCTTTTTGCCCCAGTCAAAAATAAAACCTGAGCATAGGGTGGCTGTCAAAATTGCTCCTAAAATTAAAGGCCAGATGGTTTTTCTATTGTCCATAATTCCCCTTTTCTTGATTTAGGTTGATATTTACAATTGAAGAGCTAAAAGCCGCAAAACTTTTAATTCCTCGTTTTACATTTTTCGCGTATCTTCAACACCGGCGAATTAAAACATCTTTCCCACAGAGAAACTGAAAGCCTGTGTATCGTCATCATCATCTTTCATAATCGGCACGCCCAGCTCAAACCGCATCGGCACGGGTCCGAACCACTGGGGAATCATTATCTGTATCCCTGCCCCTGCCGCCGCGCGGTACCCGCCCGAATCGATCGCTCCGCTGTCAATGAAAAACAACGCCGCGAAGTTTTCGCCCGTAAGCGGCACTGTTACCTCGGCATTGGCCAAAAATATCCAGTCACTGCCTATCGGGTCGTCCCGCTCTAAGGTGACCGTATTGATTCCCCTCGTGCTCACACCTCGATAATCGAATCCCCTCATGCTGTAGGTGCCCGTACCGCCGCCGTAAAACTTCTCGAAAGGAGGTGCTTCATCGATGGTAGTCGCTCCCAGTAGCTTTATCGACAGAATGGTTTTCCGCTCGGCCAAATCCTCATGAAGGGTCCTGTACCATCTCTGGGCCCCTTTCAATATCCCGAAGCTATGGTCGCCGCCAACCTGTTCATAACTAACGTCAAAAATGGAACCCTTGCTCGGCATGAATTCGTCGTCCGTTGAATTTCGTTCGATGCCAAGCTTGATACCTGCAATGAAATTACCGCCCTCTACTTCTTTGATTTCGATGGGTGCGTCGATATCGATATCGTCAACATCGACTTCTTCGGCACGAAAGTTGATGCTCCTGAACCAGAGCCCGTGATTGTATCGCTTCGCGAATCCTACAGATCCCTTTATCCTCCCCTCATCGTAGCTTTCTCTGTACCTTTCCCAGCTTGAGCCGGCCACACTAAGCCGTACCGGCTTGTTTGGTTCTCCACCCCAATATGGATCACTGAAACTGACCGAATATTGACTCAGTTCTGTCCCGGGCTCTGCTGCGATTTTGAAACTCTGACCAGCCCCTCTGAATGACCGCCCGGGAATCAGATCTCCGATGCTTTCAGGCCAGTCCGTAATGTCGAAATTCCGCTCATCATAAATCAACTGACCAACAAAACCGTGGTCGCTGCTCACACCGACGCCCGGCCAGATATTACCCGTCAATCCCTCTTTTATGTTTACCTCTGCGTCCTGACCAAGAACTTTGGAATCCTTCGGACCATACGCCGGGCCCATTGGTGCAATAGTGACCTCCTCAGCCAATGTCATCCTTTGTATCTTTTTTTCCAATTCACCTCCGCCTTCTTTTGGGGCGATACCGGCATTGTATAAATGAGCCGGAAAAAAGTCGTACTCATCTAATATCCGCCGGATAACCTTGTCTTTGGCTTCCTTGTTGCCGGTTATATCAATCCTGCCGATTCGATACTGGCGGCCCTCAAATATTTGAAATTCTATATTGACGGCGTGGGTATCAGGAATAAATATGGGTCTGAGCAGCTTAATCCTGGCGTTGATGAATCCGTTTGTGCCGTAAAGCATACGGAGCTGCTCGGTATCCGAGTTTGCCGTTCTCTCGCTGTAGATTTGCGCCGGCTCTAATTCTATCCGGGCCCTCAATTGTTTTTCGTCGAATGTCTGGTTTTCTGTGCGGGTCTGCTGGTCCTGGGGGTCTGTAGACTTGAGAACGAGTTCTTCGGTGGCTATGCCCCCAATATCAATAAACCTTAGAAGGATTTTCTCGACGGTATAGACCGGGCCTTCCTCAATTTCGAAAGTTATGTCGACCCTGCACTTTTTGCGTGTTCGCTCCTGTGCTATTACCGCCGGGTCGAGTATGTCGGGGCTTAGAGAATACGTTATTGTGTGAGCGAGAAAGCCTTTATCCCAATAGATACCTTTTAGCTTATTAAGGTCCCTGGTCAGTTCCTGGCTGAGATAGTTTTTTGACCAAAAAAACCATTTTTTTCCCGTTGTCTTTAAGGCCTGCTTAAGCGGCCCATCTTTCAGGGCATTATTGCCTCTAATGGAAATCCTGCCTATCACGACCTTTGGGCCTTCATCAATTTTATAAGTCAACTTCATTTTGCTATCCGGGAGCTGCTCGGTCTTCAATGCTATCTGAGCAAAGGCGAAAGCCTTCTCGTGATAAAACTTCTCCAGGTTATCTCTACCGGGCTCGGCCCAGATTACGTCGTCGCCGGTCTCGAATGCGAGTTTTTCGAGGAGTTTCTTGTCTTTAAATGAGCGTTTTTTTTCGCCTGAATCAAACTCAATGGACTCGACGGTAAATTTTCCGACCGCGTTCGGTTTTTCGGCTGCCTGCGAAAAGGACTGCGTCATTAGTAAAAGCGCTGTCGAAACAAGAAGAACACACATATAGGATTTCTTCATCCGTTTATTTCCTAAAATGGCGCATCACCGCCAGCATACTCTTCTACGGAAGAGGCGTTTTCGAACCTGGTATATCTTTCTCTGAATACCAGGTCAACATTTCCGATTGGACCGTTTCGCTGTTTTGCTATTATCAACTCGGCCGTGTTGTTCATCTCGTAGTCAGGTTCGCCACGATGGTAATAATCTTCACGGTGGAGCAGAATCACGACGTCGGCGTCCTGCTCGATACTGCCTGACTCTCGCAGGTCGCTCATTCTGGGCCTGTGACTCTCTCTGCCTTCGGGAGAGCGATTCAATTGGCTCAGAACCACAACGGGAATGTTGAGCTCTCTGGCCAGGGCCTTGAGGTACCTTGAAATCATAGTGATTTCCTGCTGGCGTGATTCCACCCTGCCGGTGCCTACGTGCATCAACTGCATATAATCCACCATGATGCAGCCTATGTTGTGCTGACTCCTCAGTCTCCTTGCCTTTGCTCGAAGTGCCAGTGGAGTGAGGGTCGAAGTATCATCGATAAAGATTGAGGCATCCGATAACTGGCCGCAGGCCTCAATAAGCTTCTGATGATGCTCGGTATCGAGCAGTCCTTTTCTGACTTTCTGTGCATCAATACCGCTGATGCTGCACAGGAACCTTTCAGCCAATTGCTGCCTTCCGGTCTCTAAAGAAAATATCGCTACCGGGACTTTTTCAATCACGCCTATATGCTCTGCGATATTCAATGCCAGTGACGTTTTTCCCATACTGGGTCTTCCGGCGACTATTATCATCTCGCCGTTCTGGAGTCCGCATGTGAGTTCGTCGAGCTTGAAATAGCCCGTGGCCAGGCCGGTGACCAGGTTTCCCTTACGCTTCTCAATATGGGCATAAACCTGAGAAACCAAATCCTTTAATGCATCGGCGGCCCCGGTAATTTTTTTATCGGTAACGGCAAAAATTTTGCGTTCGGCTTCGTCGAGTTTCTGGTCCGGCTCGCCAAGCTCGTTATAGGCATCATCCAGGATTTCACTGACAGCGACAATCATCTCACGAAGCAGCTGCTTGTCTTTTACAATGCCGGCGTAATACATGACGTTGGCAGATGAGGGGACAGAGTCCATAACTTTGGAGATATACTCAACGCCGCCTACCGCTTCGAGCTGCTTTCGTTTTTCCAGCTCATCTCGGAGCAGGACCGCATCGAGGGCGTGGCCGGTGTCTGTGTGCTCGGCGGTCCTGATGGGATTTTTCTCGAAGAGCGCAATCAGGGCATCAAAAATCATTTGATGCTCGATGCGGTAAAAGGCTTCTGTTTTCAACTGCTCAACGACATGGCTGATGCACTGGGGGTCGATAATCATAGAGCCCAGCACGGCGGCCTCGGCGGCCAGTGATTCGGGCATACTTCGACCGGCCAGTGCCGCGGGGGCCGAAGCTACCGGGGCCAGGTTACCTGCGGTCTTGCTGCGTGTCTTTGCCGTTGCAGTTCTGTCTGCGGCTGCCATAACTATTTCCTTATCCCGGAAAGGGGCTGATTTATTACGAACCCATTATACTACGTTTACACGGTCGGGCTGTCAAACAATGTTTTAATTATAGTTGGGCACGGTAGTTAAATCAAATCATGGCCTGATATTTGAACTTTTACCGGACTATTTGCTAATCAATCCTATA
>JAUWLI010000301.1 GCA_030613765.1 Phycisphaerae bacterium | reverse complement strand
CGCTAAAAGCTGGTTTTTGCTCTTTTCTATTGCTTTTATCACATTGTCTGCGCTTTTTTCTCCCATGCGGTTCAGGCCAATTAAGTCTTCCTTGCGTAGTTTATAAAGATCAGGTAAATCTCTTACCAAACCGGTGTCAACTAATTGCTCGATTAGGGCGACTCCGAAATTTTCAATATCCATCTGGCCCCGGCCGGCAAAATATTTCAAACGCTCTTTCAACTGTCCGAGACAATCCGGATTGAGGCATCGAATATACACACCGTCTTCGTCTTTGGCCACCGCAGAGCCGCAACTCGGACATTTCGTGGGTATTTCAAAAGGAACGTTAACGGCAGCTTTTGCTTTCACTTCGATTACCTGTGGTATTATCTCGCCGGCCTTTTCGATGACCACCGTGTCACCTACGCCGACATTGAGCCGATTCAATTCGTCGAAGTTGTGCAGACTTGCCCGCTTGACGGTTGTCCCCGACAGTTGAACGGAATTCAAGTTGGCCACCGGCGTTAAAATCCCGCTTTTTCCCACCTGTACATCAATCGACTCGACGGTTGTTTCGGCACGTTCAGCCGGGAATTTGTATGAAATGCACCATCGAGGAGCCCTACCTGTAGCACCGAGTATGTCCCGCTGGTCAAAACGGTTAATCTTTATCACCATTCCATCGATATGGTAGTTGAGCTCTGGCTGCTTTTCGCCCCAGCTAAGGCAGATGCTTATTACTTCGTCTACATCTTTTGCCCTCTTAATATTAGAATTAACGGGCAGCCCGAGTTTCTTGAATTTTTGGAGAGTTTGGTAATGATTTCCGGCTAAAGGCTCGGAAAGCTCACCGGTCGCATAGGCGAAGAACGAAAGATTTCTTGCAGCGGTGATTTTTGCATCGAGCAGCTTCAAAGAGCCGGCCGCTGCATTTCGCGGATTGGCAAAAGGGGGCTCGCCGGCCTCGACGCGTAGCTTGTTTAGCTCGACAAATGAAGGGATCGGCATATATACTTCGCCGCGAACTTCAAGCACATCGGGAATTCTATTATCGCTCAACAGCACAAGCGGGACAGCTTTTATTGTGCGGACATTTGCGGTAACATCGTCGCCCACAACACCATCGCCTCGCGTAGCAGCCGTTACAAGCTCGCCATTTTCATAGCGAAGACTTATCGCAAGACCATCGATTTTCCATTCGACCACATAATCGTAATCTTCGCTGCCAAGCTGCTTGCGCACCCTTTCATCAAACGCCCTTAGCTCCTGGGCATTATAAGTATTGTCCATACTGAGCATAGGCACAGAATGTATCACGGTCTTAAAACCTTCGATAGGCCGTTCCGACACTCGCTGTGTCGGCGAATCGGGTGTTATAAAGGAGGGATTCGCCTGCTCTAATTCTTTGAGCCCGGTAAAGAGCTTATCATATTGTTGGTCGGTGATAACAGGCTGATTGAGCACGTAATACAGGTAATCGTGCCTTCGTATTTCGTTGCGTAACTGTTCAATCCGTTTTTTTACATCCTCAGCCATAACAGCTAATTTATACGCCTGTTCAGCACGTTTTGCAAGCCCCGTTAGAAGCAAAATGCTTGCGAGGAAAAACCATCTAATTTGTGAAAGCATCTAACGGGGCAAGACTTTGATTATCATGGCATCTGACAGTATAGGAAAAATTTTCACAAAATGGTGGATATCGGCAGTGGACCCGATTATAATTTATCATAAATGGCCTGTGAATTTGTAACTTGTTAAAACAGACCGTTTTTATTTTTTTCCTTACCGATATGTCGAGTGGTGCATATCCATATTAAGGTTTGTGGAGAAGCGTAAATGAGCAAGAAAAATGATTTGATTAACACAGTTCTGGAACGGGCACAAGAGATAGACGGCAAAAAGAAGCTGGCATGTGCTGAGGCCTTTAAACTTTCAGAAGAACTCGGAGCAGGATCTGCCGAGATTGGGCGTATTTGTAACCAGCACAACATAAGAATCTGTAAATGTCAGCTCGGCTGTTTTCAATAATTTGGCCGAAAGGACAGAAATATGAAGCAGTTGAAGACAAAGTTTAAACTCTGGCTGAGTACCGAGGATGCAGAAGGCGTCTTTGGCGACGGCAAGTGGCGGCTGCTAAAGAACATCGATGCAAAAGGGTCATTAAGAGCGGCCAGCCAGTCACTTCATATCAGCTATCGAAAAGCGTGGGGCGACTTGAAGAAAACGCAGCAATATCTTGATATCCCTCTGGTGCAGAAACAGCGAGGAGGCATACAGGGCGGCGAAACCACACTAACAGAGGAAGGCAAAAAATGGGTAAAAGCTTATACCGGATTTCGCACAGACATAGAGAGAGCGATAGAAAAAGCCTATGAAAAACATATCAAGGAACTTGTAAAGTGAACAAATTCATAAAGGCGATTCTGGTTCTTTTGGCTATAAGCTGTTTAGTTCTGGCCGGATTTGTAGTACGCAGCTCGTGGATTACGACCAATTCACAACACAATTCACAACAGTTGATTATTTTTCACGCAGGCAGCCTTGCCGTTCCTTTCAAAAAGATATGCGAAGAATTCAACATACGTCATCCGGACGTGAAAATAATTCGCGAAGCTTCAGGCAGCCGGGTATGTGCCCGTAAAATCGCGGACCTCGATAGACCCTGCGACATCCTTGCTTCCGCCGATTACACAGTAATAGATACCCTTCTAATCCCCCAACACGCTGACTGGAATATCAAGTTTGCAGCCAATGAAATGGTCATTGCCTTTCGAAAGGACTCACGCATGGCCGACCAGATTAACAAAGACAATTGGCATGATATTTTGCCGGGTAAAGATATTACTTTCGGCAGGTCTGACCCAAACGCCGACCCGTGCGGGTATCGGGCCGTGCTTACAATAACTTTGGCGGAAAAATTCTACAAAAGGCCGGGCCTGGCGGACAAAATGTTGGCAAAAGACCAAAGATACATTCGCCCCAAAGAAGTTGATTTGCTGGCGCTTTTGGAAGTAGGTGAGCTTGATTATATGTTCATATACCGCAGCGTCGCTGAGCAGCACAAGCTCAAATATGTATTGCTACCCGATGAGATCAATCTCAAGAAAACACAGTTTCACAATTTATACAAGACTGCTTCGGTCCGTATAACAGGTACTATGCCGGGAACTTTTATCACTAAATTCGGTGAGCCGATAGTATACGGTGTTACCATACCGAAGAATGCCCCGAATCGTGAGCTTGCGATGGTGTTCCTGACCTTTTTACTTAATGCAGATAAGGGTGGAGCAATCCTTGAAAAGAACGGCCAAACCTCGGTGGTTCCGTCACCAACGGATACTTTTAGTAGTCTACCGGAGTCTTTGAAAACCTTCGCACTTCCAATGTAGCAGAATCTGATGCAAGATACGAAATACAAGATACGAAAAACCAGATACGAGCCGCTTTCGCTGGCCTTTGCCGCACTTGGCGGGCTTGTGCTGCTGTTCATTGTCGCCCCGCTTGCAAGTATGTTTTTGAGCTGTTCGGTGCCGGAGCTTGCCGAGACAGCAAAAGATAATGCGGTTCAAAGCAGCATTTGGCTTACATTGTGGACCTCGATGGCGGCAACTATGCTCTTCGCTATTGCCGCTATTCCTTTCTCGTACCTGTTGGCACGAAAGGATTTTCCGCTGAAAGGCCTTGTCACCGCCATTATTGACCTTCCAATCGTAATACCACACTCGGCAGCGGGAATAGCACTGCTTGGCATCGTTTCAAAGAACGGTGTTCTGGGAAAGGCAGCGACAAACATAGGTTTTAGCTTTGTCGGAACCCCTGCCGGTATAATGGCGGCAATGGCATTTGTCAGCATTCCTTTTCTTATCAATTCTGCTCGAGATGGTTTTCTTGCTGTTCCTGTTCGCCTTGAAAAGGCCGCGCTTAGTCTCGGTGCGAGTCCTTTGAGGGTATTCCTGACGGTCTCAGTACCACTGGCCTGGCGTTCGATTTTGTCCGGTTCGATTCTTATGTGGGC
>JAUWLI010000119.1 GCA_030613765.1 Phycisphaerae bacterium | reverse complement strand
ATTGCTGGTATCACGGCGCGTTCAACGGGGCAGGACATGCCAGAATCTTACTGGTCAAGACTGGAAAAGATGTTCGAATTTCTTGGCGTCTTCAGTGAGGGAGGTGACGGTCTGCCTTTGTTTGGTGATTGCGATGATGGTTTTGTCCTGGATCTGGGACAAGATCCACATGATATCCGTGAATGGTTATCGGTGGGAGCTGCATTATTCAACCGGGCGGATTTCAAGACGTGGGCAGGCGGGTATGCCGAGCCGGTCGAATGGTTGCTGGGTAAAGTGGGGCGCCAAAGTTTCAAGGCGATTCCGGAACAGAAAAACAAGACAAGCACCTCTATGGCTTTTAAGAATAGCGGTTATTATCTGTTGCAGCATGGCGAGCATGATTCACCGGACCGTATCAGCGTGGTATTTGATTGCGGTCCGTTGGGGATGGGCGCCCTTGCGGGACACGGACATGCGGACGCCTTGAGTTTCACTCTTCGAGCGTTCGGCAGGGATGTACTGGTTGACCCGGGGACATATGATTACTTCAGCTATCCAAAATGGCGGGAGTATTTCCGTAGTACGCGAGCGCATAACACGGTCGTTATTGACGGCCGGGACCAATCTGAGATGCTGGGACTTTTTCTTTGGGGCAGAAAAGCAAAGGCTGATTGTCTGAGTTGGCAACCAACGGATGTCGGAGGCAAGGTAATCGGTAAACATGATGGCTATATGCATTTGGATGACCCGGTTGCTCATAAACGTATGATTGATCTGGACGGCAAGGAGCTTGTGGTACATGATAACATTATTGCTCGTGGAAAACACAAAATAGAATTGTTTTTTCATCTGGCCGAGCATTGTGTGGTTATTCCGACAGGTAGGAATTGTTATCTCGTCGATGTTGGCTGGGAAACCATTGAGGATGTCGACCGGCGAACAATTGAAATCGAATTGGATCCATGTCTTAAGGTTGAGGAATTCAAAGGCAGCGAGGACCCAATTTGTGGGTGGATTAGCAGAGGCTATCATCAAAAAGAGGCAAGCACGACACTTGTTGGCCGCTGCACTGGTGAAGGTAATATATGCCTGGTATGCAGGATCAATATAGGTGAATTGAAGCAAGCTGCTAAATAGAAAAAGGCTGAACGAATGACGAAACATGAAAATTCCAATCGACAACAGGTTATTATAGCTGCAGCAGTGGCAAGTTTCTTGATTCTCGCTTACGGCGCAGCATATCGCGTGCTGGCTGCTCGACTGTCGGCTCCCGTGAATACCATTCCAATGCCTCCTGGTGCATTGGAACGATTACCCCTGCAAATTGGCGGTTGGACAGGCCAGAAAGTACCGCTGGACGAAGCCATAGTTCGTGCCACAGATACCGATGCGCACATCAACCGTAGATATTCACGACACAACGCTTCGGAGTATATCTCGTTATATGTCGCGTATGGTGTAAGATCGCGTGACCTGATGCCCCACCGCCCGGAGGTCTGCTACACCGGGGCTGGCTGGACGCTCACTGATAAGAGTTCCATGGAGCTGCCCTTGAGTGATGGGATAAAACTGCCATGCAGCGTCTTCCAGTTTTCCCGCGGTACTTTAAACACAAAGAAAACCGTAGTTCTGAACTATTATATTGTTGATAGGCAGTATTGTGGCGACGTTTCACTATTACGATCCAAGGCATGGCGCGGCTCCGGCACGGTTCGTTCTGTAACTCAAGTACAGATAATTGCTTCGGTCACATATAATCTAACTGCCGATTCAGCAGAAAGAATGATTTGTAACTTTGCTGCCGAATCCGCTCCATCAATATCCAGATTGTTCGAGAGCGCCGAAGAGAAACTTATCTCGGATAAAGGTTACTTTAATGCTAACCGTATATTTGGGGGAACTGGGAGTGGTTAACAATCGTATTCGCCGCGGACAGGATTTGCAGATTTCCGGCAGATATCAAATGCAGAACATAAGACTTGTTTCGGTGACATTGGCACTGCTGGCCGTGACTGTGTGGTCGTATTGGCCGACAATTGTGGTCCTTTTCAAGGATTGGCAGAGAGACGATGATTACTCTGCGGGTCAGCTCGTTCCGCTGATTGCACTTTTCCTTATTTGGCGTGAGAGAAAAACGCTTGGAAGATGCTTGCTGAGGCCGTGCTGGTGGGGTATAGCACTGCTCATACTGGCACAGGCAGCGCGGTTTTACGGATTGCTGTTCATGTATGAATCGGCAGAGCGATACTCTATGATACTGACCGCAGCGGGTCTGGTTCTTATGGTTGCCGGCTGGCAGATATTTCGATGTGTTTCGTGGATACTATTGCTCCTTTTTCTTATGGTTCCTCTTCCCGGGCGCGTTCACAACTTAATCAGCGGACCATTGCAGAAAATAGCAACAACGGGTTCGGTGTTTCTTTTAGAGGCGTTTGGTGTCAGGGTCAGCCAGGAGGGAAATGTTATTGTGCTGAATGAAAGTATCGATATGGCGGTAGCAGAGGCCTGCAGCGGCCTGCGGATGTTGATGGCGTTCGTTATTGTCGCAGCATTCATGGCGTACATGGTGAATCGCTCGCGCCGACAAAAAGCAGTCCTGCTTTTATCAAGTATTCCTGTCGCGGTGATGTGCAATATTTTGAGACTCTGCGTGACGGCGGTGCTATTTCTGCTTGCGAGCGCTGAAGTAGCACAGAAGTTCTTCCATGATTTTGCCGGTTTGGCCATGATGCCAATTGCTGTTTTACTTATGTTCGGTGAGCTATGGCTGATGGATAAACTGACTGTGCCTGAGCCCGAACCACAACAGGGGCAGGCAAGAACGCATGCCAAATCAGCCACCAGACCTTGTGCGAAACGGACGAAAAGAAGAAAGCAACATGTATAGAACCGAATAGTTGGCCTCTGGGTGGGACTCGGGACAATTGGCTTTATAGGGAAAATGGCTCGAATTGGTCGTAGGAAGGCCGCAAAATTTAATTACAAAACGGGCAATAACCTGGCAGAAGATAAGTTTCCTCGTTGATTGATAGAGTATAACTACATGTGTATGAAGAAGTTACAGGCTTAACCGCTCATTTTGAAATCGGAAGTAGAAAAAAACAATTTTGTTATTTTTTCTACTTGACATCAAGAGGAAAATCTGTTATTTTGTAAAGATTAGGATTTTTGTGGAGTACTGGGTCGATGATCGACCGGAGGAAAATTCTCATAGTAGTTATTGGGGTGTTGGTCGTTATGTCGGCTGTGTATGCCGACATGATACCAGTTTCCCGGCTGGATGCTGAACGTCAGCAGCCGGCGCACATTTGTGGCCGGGCAGACGTACAGTACACAAATTTATCCAGCCCATCTAATTGCCTCAGCGTCGCTGATCTGGATTTATGGTCTGTCGAGTTTTTACCAAAGGTAAATTCGGATATCGGCCAAACCTCTGGTATGCAGAATCCACAAATCTTGACAGATGGAACAGGCAGTTTCAGTTTATGTCTGTCTGCCCTGATAGGCCTGGGTATGTTCAGTTCTGCTCACTTGGTGAAAAGACTGTCCTTTAGTTTTGTCCCGGAATGGTATCACAACGGTGGTCCTTTCCAAATCGGCCACAGTCATGCTATGCCTGATTCTCTCTGCCCTGTGCCGGTTTGCTGTTTTATTCAGCCGGTCTACACGGTGGAAGATTCTCTTCTACAATATCGCTTGAGGACAGTTGTGTCCCTCTGGCGAAAATCACAATTCACACCAACTGTACTTGTCCCCCGGGGACCTCCTGACATGTCATAAGAAAAGATTGTCTCCTGCGTGCTCGGCACCTTAATGTGGCATGTTGTCTTTATCTAAAGTCTTTCGATGTAAAGGTGCTGATACTTTGGGATTTGTGTGCGGGAACAATCAACGGATTGTATGGTCTTAACTAAGTAAGAATAGTATAAGGAGAAGTAACGATGAAACAGATTATGTTCTTGTTTCTGATATGTATAATGATTGCTTCAATCACCGCTGAGACAGCCCTTGGCGATTTTACTAACCCGCGTCAATGGGGATCCGCCGCCAGCCTTACTGAGCTTCAAGAAGGAGTGTTCGATGCTATTAACTCAAGCATTAGCGCTTATGGCGACCAGAGTACGTATGCAATCTTCGAGCCCATGGCTGGGGGTACTTCAGCGTCCACCTATGTCGCCACGATCTCGTGGTACTATCCGGACATCGAATTTGGGATTTACGAGTACGGCAATGCTAGTAATAGGCTGAAGCTGTTCGACGAATCCACGGCAACTCTTGGTGATTCCGTCACTTTTGAGTTCAACCTGACGGAGAACTGGGTGAAATCCTACGACTCTGGAGGTTCTATTGACCAGACCACGTGGTTTGGGGATTTCGGTTTCTATGCTATAGCGACCGACAATCAACAACAACCGATAGGACCCTATTACAGCGAGGACAGCCTCAACCCGTTTAACGATGCACACTTCTTGACCTATGAAGCCAAAGGCGATATTGTCGAAATCCCTAATAAGGGAACCGGCGATGACACGGGGCATTGGTACGTCGCCTCCGAGCCTGATATTGCCTCTAACAGGCCCTGGACCTCAGCCTTCACGGACTTCGTTGTGCTGGTGGAGTCCATAGTCCCCGTTCCCGTCCCGGCAGCCGTTTTGCTTGGCATTCTCGGCCTGGGTGTAGTTGGCTTGAAATTGCGTAAGCATGCATGAGAGCCTCACGGAGGAATGTAAGCAGTTTGTTTTGGATTGTTTTAAAAATGAAATTTTTTAAGAAATAAGGTGAGAAAATGTCAAAACATAAGTTAAAATATTTAGCGTTTGTGAGTCTTGTTCTTGTCTTCCTGGTTATTCTGTCAACAGAGACAAGAGCAGAGACCTTTGGTTTTTATAACGTCACAGGTAATGATACGGCTGATGCGGCAGCTGGGGAAGCGCAGCTTACTGTTGATGTCACTGATGAGGGTAGCAATCAAGTCAAGTTTAAGTTTAACAACAATATCCCCGACATAGGTGATGAGGAAGCGATGTTTATAAGGAACGTCTATTTCTATGATGGTATGCTTAGTGCTCCTGTGATTACCGGTACCCCCGGCGAAGTCGCATTCCTAGAACCTTCTAACCCACAAGACCTTCCAGGCTACGATGAGGGTGTTTTGACCACTTTCTTAACGGCGGATGCGAACCCGCCTGCGTCAAATTGGGGTGTCAATGAGGGCGAATGGTTATCAGTCGTATTCACCTATAATCCTTTGGAATACAGTTATGCCTCGCTGATCTCGGATATTTATAGTGGCGACGTGGTATTAGGGATTCATGTTCAAGGATTTGTAGGTGGCGGCAGTGAAGGTTTCATCTCTACTCCGCTTCCGGGTGCCGTTTTGCTTGGTATTCTCGGTTTGGGTGTAGTTGGCTTGAAATTGCGTAAGCATGCATGAGAGCCTAATAGCAGGTAATCATGTTGTTCAGTGATAAGACTGCAGGCGGAGCCCCGCTAAAGGGGCTTCGCCGCAGATACTGATCTTCTTGTCTTCACGTCACGTAAGGAGTAATCAACAGGTTTACCTGTCTTGGTTTGATGGATTATCTTAGAAGCAAATTCTTAAAGAAAAGGTAAGGAAATGTTAACGAAACACAATGTAAATTATATAATCTTGAGCCTTGTTTTTGTCTTCCTGGTTGTTCTGTCAACAGAGGCAAAAGCAGAATTGTATGGTTTTGGGGCTATCTCAGACAATTCGGGTGTAAGTAGCTGGATGGCGCAGCAGCTTTCTCTTGAAGTCACCCCTTACGGAACAAATCAGGTTCTTTTTACTTTCAAGAACAACATTGCTCCTTATGGTGCGGTTGGCTCTCCTATTGAGGGTATTATTGGAACGGTGTTTTTTGAAGATGGGGCACTGTTAGAAATCTCGGCAGTTCTCGATGCTGGATATAATGGTACGCTTTATCCTGGGGTAGATTTTGAGATAGCTCCCAACACCGCGTCAAAAAATTTCCCCGAAGGGGGTACTTTGGTGCCTCCTTTTGAGACCACGGCACACTTTTGGGCCACTAATTATCAAGCCATTGACAACGGAGTGAATCCCACTGAGACGGTGGGAATAGTGTTTAATCTTGAGGGGGGCGCAACTTTTGACAGCGTTATTACAGCAATCGGCCTCGGTTTTACAAACCCAGACCCAGACCAAAATACTAGTCTGCGAATCGGAGTACACGTCCAGAATTTACCAGGTTATGACGAAGATCTCGGCAGGTGGACTGACACTGCTGGCAGTGATTCATTCATCTTGGTTCCGGTTCCGGGTGCCGTTCTGCTTGGCCTGCTCGGTTTGAGTGTAGTCGGCTTGAAATTGCGAAAGCATGCATGAGAGCCTCATAGTAGCAGGTAATGGTGGTAATGGTGTACAGTAACAAGACTGTTGGCGAAGCCCCGCTAAAGGGGCTTCGCCGCAGATATTCATCTTCACGGAGGAGTGACCAATAATTAGCCTTCTTGGCTTGATGGACTAATACGTGGCGGGGTATTGCAGCAAACAATAGGTCTGGGAAGAGTGTACAATTGTCCTAACGGCACCTGTTTCTTTACTGCATTAGGAGTGGAGTTCCTTGATGAAAGTCGAGGCTTCTTGGGGGTAATTTTCGCACATAACTGACTCGAATATGCTTTGCGAAATACACTTGTCAGGTAAAGAGTATTTCGCAGCTTTTCTATACATAATATTGTCTTTGAGAAACTGATTGAATCATCTTCAGTCAGATCAAATGGCAGTAAATGTTAACAAACGGTAAGTCAGTAATATTTCATAGGAGATTTGTCATGCTTAACTGGAACAGATGTGCGAAGATTAACGTAAAGGTGCTTATCATTGTGATAATTGTCACGGTGGCAATTGGAATGTCCTTATTCGCTGCTCGTCATATCCGAAGAAACATTCTCTCGGAAATATCTCTAAGAGCAGGGGAAGCTGCTTTTGAAAACGAGGATTGGCGGACTGCATATAAAAAGTACAGGGTGTACCTCGGCAGAAATCCCGATGATATCGAGATCCTCAAGAAGTATGCCAAAGCGGCACTGTCCATCCGGCCGCTCGAGGCCCCCAATGTCAGGCAGGCAATCGCGGCATATCGTCTTGTCATGCAAAAGGACCCTCTCAACGAGGTCGCCTATGAAAAGCTCGCGATGCTCTATGCCGGTATAGGCAATTTTGAAGAACTCGCCTATATTGCCCGAACACGGCTTGAGCCTGAGCATGACCCGAATGATATCAATGCCCGGCTGACGCTGGCTGAAGCACTAATTTACCTGAATAAAACTAAAGAAGCTGAACAGACACTTCGAAAATTTGTGGAGGAACTCAAGGCGCTTCCTGACAAGCACACCGAATATGTGCGAGCTTGTTTGATGATGGGCAAGATCATCCTCGCACTCGATGATAATTCTACTGATGCCAAAACGAAAGCTCTGGAATATATCAATAGAGCTGTAGACTGCGCTACGGAATCTGCTGATGCACTGGCCTCTCGTGCACGGTTTTACCGCGTAACTACAAACGTTTCCGACCCTACCTACGAAGATATATTAGCGGCCGCTCGTAAAGATCTCGAGGCAGCTGACAAACTGGGCACAGAAAACCCCCGAATTCTCTTGTACCTTGCGAAAGAATGGATAGCACACGGGGAATTGGACAGGGCTACTGCTGAACTGCGGACTGCTGAGAGCCTCCCGCAGGAGGCACTGGAGGAACACTTTTTCGACTTAGATGACTGGACTGTAGCAAGATTCCTCTTAGCTTCGAAACTGGCGATACGCAGTGGGGACATTACTGAAGGTGCCTCTCTGGCCGATAAAGCGCTAACAGCACTTAAAGAAAAAAGACATCGAATCCGAGTTCTTCCCGATGCTATCCGACTCTATGTTGCTGCAGGCAACGCATCGGACGCACGACAATATCTTGACGAGTATGTTGACATCCTGTATTCACAGCAAGGACAGACAGAGTCCAGACAATGGCTGGTTTATTTACGAGCTCTGGTGGCAAGAGCTGAGGATGACTCGTATGCGGTCATAGACGCTCTGCAATCAGCCATTGTGAGCGATGCCTCGCATCCCGAGCTTTGGGGGTTGTTGGCGGAGGCCTTTATCCGAACAGAACAGACGCGGCGGGCCGTCGGCGCCCTGA
>JAUWLI010000086.1 GCA_030613765.1 Phycisphaerae bacterium | reverse complement strand
TATCAAACACTTCAATAACACAGTAAAGACTCTCAATCCATTTACATACTACAGAACACCGTAAACTGCAAGTGTCTACATTAAGAACAATCTTTAATTTAACCCAGTCTCTAAAGTCGGGTATTTTATGGTGACAACCGTTTAGGCATTATCGCCCCGGATTCAGTTAGCCAGACGTCGAGTTTGTGTTTAAGTTCGGCGGCCTTTCGGGGCATTTCCAGGGACAAGTCTCGCTTTTCGCTGAGGTCGTTAGCAAGGTTGTATAACTCGACTGAGTCATCGTCATATCGCTCGATGAGTTTGTAATCACCTTCGCGGACCGCACCGCCTAATTGGTTGGAGCCGTGCCAGGCATAGTTTGGATAGTGGAAGTAAATAGCCTTGCGCTTCAGCGGGCCGGTCTGCTTGAGCAGCGGCATGATGCTTTCGCCATCGAGCGTCTTGCCGGTCCCGTGGGGTAGAGAAGAGACATCCAGCAGCGTAGGGTAAAAGTCCATGCTGATGACCGGTGTACGACAAATCGTTTTTGACGGAACTACCCCCGGCCAGCGGACAATCAGCGGTACACGTATGCCGCCTTCATAGAGGTGGCCTTTGCTGGCCCGCAACGGGCGATTATCGGAGACGCCATCGAAACCACCATTGTCCGATGTGAAAATCACTAACGTTTGACCGGCAAGCTTTAATTCGTCGATGGCTGCCATAACGCGCCCAACTGCTGCGTCCATAGCCTCTATCATCGCTCCGTACCGCGGGTCTTTCAGGCCGGGACCGATGCGTTTCTCGTATTTATCGATTAGTGCCTGCGGTGCCTGCATCGGCCAGTGTACAGTGTAATTCCACAACGCCACAAAGAACGGCTCGTCACGGTGAGCCTTCAGGAAAGTTATTGCCTCATCGGCCAGGCGATCGGGCAGGTACTCGCCCTCGCGGCGGTTTTTGATGGTTGGATTCCGATAGGGATCGAAGTAGCTTGGCGGTCCTCCAAACGAGCAGCCGCCGATGTTTAGATCAAAGCCCTGGAATTCGGGCCGAAGTTCCTGCTCACTGAGGTTCTTTTCAGCCGACGCCCGCGAGAGGTGCCACTTGCCGAAAAAACCGGTGGCATAGCCGGCCTCTTTTAGCCGCTCGGCGAGCGTAACGTGCTCCAGCGGAAGATGATTAAGAGTCTTTGCTGAAAGCAGTGTCGCATCTTTTGGCCTGAACTGCGGACGGTCGGGGATATGTGTGGTCAGACCCAGACGAGCAGGTGACTGGCCTGTCATGATGGCCGCCCGTGTAGGTGAACAGACCGGAGCAGCAGAATAGGCATCGGTAAAACGCATCCCCTGCGATGCGAGCCGATCGATGTTCGGTGTGTCGAGCCGGTCGTTGCCCTGACAGTGCAGGTCCATCCAGCTCAAATCGTCAATCATAATCAGGATTATGTTCGTTCGCTTCTTCGAGACCGAAGCGTTCGAAGCCGGGCCGTTGGTTCTGCACCCCGGCAGAGACAAACCGGCCGCACCAAGAGCGACCGCCTTGAGAAAATCCCGCCTGTTTAGTTTATTCATGAACCATCCTTTCAAGCAATGAAATCCGTTCCGTCCGGCACACTTACTAATCCAAGATAGTTATCAAAGCAACATAAATTCTCCATTAAGACCTTTGCCAAACAGTGGCTTATGGTATCCTCTGATGTTCAATAGTTCAAGAAGACTTTCGTATAACTCAAACCATGTTGTGACCATAAGTTTGCCAAACGGAAAATCTCAGTAAAAATTATTGCTATAAGTTCCAAAAGTTGGTTCAATATGTTCGTTACGATATTATGAGTTTCAAAAAGGAGCTATGGGTATGAAGCTTACAAATCTAAAGATTATAATCTTTTTAGTGCTATTTTTTGTATCCCCTACCCCCCTTCTTGTTTCACAAGAAAGCAGGGGGGGCGGTCAAGCTAACAATTCGCCGGGGAACCTTCTCTGGCAGATTGGAAAAGCTGATAACGATACAAGTGAATATTTGCTGGGACCTCGCGGCTACGCAAATTTTGACCGCGACGGCTTTTTTGTGATTGGTCAGTCGAAACCGGCCAAGGATTGGCCTTACGCCCATCCCGGGCCGGCGGATGGCTGGGCAGGCGGCAAAAGGCATACCTTTACGATACTATTTGTTATCAACCGGATGGTACCCTCCGGAAACTGCCGACTGATATTCGACCTGGCCGATACGCATTCGAGTAATCCGCCGAAACTTAGAATTAAAGTCAACAACCGTTCTTTCGAACACCAGCCAGCCAGGGGTGGCTCGGATGCCTCAATCTTTGGTGACCCGAAGGCCGGCCGAGAGTATAAATTTTCCATCGACTTGGCGGCCAAGGAATTGAAGCCAGGTGTCAATGAAATCACGATCACAACCGTCTCCGGAAGCTGGGTACTCTATGACTGGCTTGGCCTTGAAGCAACGCCATTTATCGAATTGGGGCAGCCAAAAGGTGCACTGCTGCGTGGTGTTCGCCTGGACCCGTGGCTGAGTCGAAAGAAAGAACTGCTTTGCCGGCGGATGTGGGTTGACTTGACTCAAATAGGAAAAGATGCCGGAGTAACGCTTCACGTGACAGGTATGAAACCGATAGTACCTCAACTGGAACCGGGCAATCAAACTGTCGAATTGACATTACCCCCCTTCCTTGGCAATACTTATGTTACCATCGAACTAAAGAGCGATGGCAAGACGGTCGGCACGCAAAAGGTTCTTTGTAAACCGGCAAAGGAGAGAGAACCCGTTGACTGGGTGGACCCGATCTTAGGAACATCGCAATCAAGATGGATGCTCTATCCGGGACCTTCGGCGCCCTTTAGTATGGTAAAGCTGAGCCCTGACAATCAGCGCCAGAGCTGGAAAGCAGGATATGAGTATCTGATTGAAAATATTGCGGGATTCAGTCATCTTCACTCATGGACTATGGGCGGCCTGTTGACTATGCCAACTACCGGACCGCTAAAGGTGATCCCCGGAACCGAAGGTGACCCGGACAAAGGATACCGGTCGAGATTCAGCCATGACAAGGAAGTTGCATCCCCCGGATATTATGCTGTTACTCTTGATGACTATAATATCAGGGCGGAGTTGACTGCGACTACCCGTGCCGGCTTTCAGCAATATACTTTCCCGAAAGCCGAGACGGCCCATATCCTTTTCGACCTTGAGACGCCCACGGAATATGGCTATACCGTTTTGGATGCCCAAATTAGAAAAATCAGTGATACTGAAATCGAAGGCTATTCCAGGCAGCGCAGCGGTCGAAATGCCTTATGGAATGAATTTACACTTCATTTTGTCGCCAGGTTAAGTAAGCCCTTCGAATCGTTCGGCGGATGGGTAGGCCAAAAGATTCACAAGGATACTATTAAGATATCCGGAAAAGGTGACGTTGGCGCATTCCTGAGATACTCGACTTCCGACGGCGAAATTATAAAATTAAAAACCGGGATATCGCTGGTCAGTATCGAGCAGGCACGTCTTAACCTCGAAACGGAAATGTCGGAATTCGGCTGGGATTTCGAAGCAGTCAGGAACAACGCGCGGAAAACGTGGAACGAACTTCTCAGTAAGATCGAAATCGAGGGAGGTACTTTCGAACAGAAGAACAAGTTTTACACAAATCTGTATCGGTCTTACTGTGCCCGCACGATTTTGTCCGATGTCAACGGCAAATACATGGACATGTATGAAAAGGTGCAGCAGCTCGAAGACCCGGCTTCGCCGGTTTACGGCTGTGATGCGTTCTGGAATACGTTCTGGAACCTGAATCAGTTATGGACACTCGTAACACCGGATATTGCAAATAAATGGGTCGAATCCCTGCTTGAAATATATGACCGTGGCGGATGGCTGGCAAAAGGGCCTACAGGCATTGAATATTCGAGTATCATGGTGGCCTCGCATGAGATAGCGCTGATTGTAAGCGCTTATCAGAAAGGCATCCGCAACTACGATATTGATAAGGCCTACAGGGCATCCCGGCACATTCAGACCGAGCCCGGCCGACCCCATGAAGGCGGCGGCCACGTCGGCAACAGGCAGTTGAAATCCTATAAAGAGTTCGGATATGTGCCGGTAGAAAACGGACCGGTTTCAAACACTCTTGAGTATGCTTACGATGACTGGTGTGTTGCCCAGATGGCCAAAGCATTAGGCAAAAAGGACGATTACAAATACTTTACTAACAGGGCCTACAATTACCGAAATGTATTTGATCCTTCCGTAGGATATATGCGTCAGAGACACAGAGACGGTTCCTGGGTAAAAGATTTTAAGCCCTACACCAGCAGGGGATTTGTTGAAGGCAATTCATGGCAGTTCACCTGGTTCGTTCCCCATGATGTAAAAGGCCTGATAGACCTCATCGGCAAGGAAGAATTCAATCGAAGGCTGGAGGAAGGATTCGAGAAGTCAGCTAAGAGTAACTTCAACGCTACGCACGACCGTTTCGCGGAATATCCAATTAATCATGGGAATCAGCCGAACATGCAGGCGGCTTATCTTTTCAACTTCTCGGGTACTCCATGGCTAACCCAGAAGTGGGCAAGAGAGATAATGGAGCACTATTACGGAACAGGCGCCATTGACGGCTATCCGGGGGACGAGGACCAGGGGCAGATGGGAGCCTGGTATGTAATGAGCGCGATGG
The DNA here is from genome assembly GCA_030613765.1 of Phycisphaerae bacterium. The sequence continues at coordinate 5,297 of JAUWLI010000086.1, read as the reverse complement.
GCCTGTTCGAGATGGATGGAGGTGCCGCAACTGAACCTACTTATGAGATTGGCAGCCCAATATTCGATATGGTCATTATTGACCTCGATGGCAAGTACTACAAAGGCGGTAAATTTGTAATCGAAGCCAGGAACAACTCAATTAAAAACAAATACATCCAGTCTGCAACACTCGACGGAAAGCCTTTGAACAAGCCCTGGTTTTACCATCGCCAGCTTGTAGATGGCGGTAAGCTGGTTCTGCAGATGGGCCCCGAGCCGAATAAAAATTGGGGCAGTGCACCCAAAGCAGCTCCGCCGTCGATGACCAGGTAGTTTTCACGAAGACGTCCACCAGGCAAAGGTAACCGAGCCCGATTTAACCGACAAAACCGATACGCCTAAAACAAACGCAGGACACAGACAATCAATCCCCGGAACACATACTCTCCAGAAACTGCCTGTTGTCAGGGTACTTTTTGAGCAATTTGAACAGAGATGCCATGGCCCCCCGTGCCCCGTAGTTCGATAACACACGTCGCAGCGTGGCCAGGCCCTGGCTATGGTCCTGACTGTAGAGCTTAGTTTCCTTTCTTGTCCCGCTGGCCGGGATGTTGATCGCAGGAAAGATTCTGGCCTCGGCCAAAGACCGGTCGAGAATAATCTCGCTGTTGCCCGTTCCCTTGAACTCTTCGAATATCAACTGATCCATCCGAGAGCCGGTATCGATCAGGCACGTGGCGATGATGGTAACGGAACCTCCATTTTCGATATTGCGCGCCAGTCCGAACAAACGACGGGGTACTTCCAGGATGCCCGCTTCCAGTCCACCGCTCATAGTGTGTCGGCGCTGTGCACCTCTCCGCCGTGTCTTGCTGTTGAAGGCTCTTCCCATCCGTGTGAGACTGTCAATCAACAGGACCAGATCACCCCCGCATTCCAGCTCTGTTTGTACATGGGCGAGTATCAGTTCGGCGAGTTCGACGTGCTCGTCGGCACTGTGGTCGCTGGTACTGGCCACGATTTCGGCGCCCTCCACGGCCCTGCGAAAGTGGGTGACTTCCTCGGGCCGTTCATCCACCAACAGTACAATGACACGGCTTTGGGGGGAACAATGGCGAATCGCATGGACAGTATGTTCCAGGAGAATGGTCTTTCCCGCCTTGGGCGGCGAGACAATCAACTGACGCGTGCCCTTGCCTATCGGTGCGATGAGGTCTACTATGCGCATGCTCTCCTGACCGCAATCGCCCAGGTCAAATCGCTCGTGCGGATCGATAGCCACCAGATCAGTAAATCGTGGGCGTTTGCAGAAGTCCTCCGGCTGCATGCCCCCTATGGACTCAATGGACACTAATTTAGGTTCGCGCTTCTTTTGCTCGACCTGACCGGTGACAGATGCTCCTTCGGTGAGGTTAAAGCGGCGAGTTAGATCCGGATGGACCATCACTTCGGCCCGGCCAGACCGATAAGCCCGGTCCGCGGTTCTGACAGCAAACTGCCTTTTGCTGACACATTTCAGTATTCCAGTAGTTGTATCTGCCATCGAAATGTTCCGTGGGTATTCCTATTAAAGATAGAAGGTGATTAAGAAAACGCTTGTATTATAGCATATTAATTCGCATTGGCAAGGGGCTGGTGAGAATATTCCAGCAAACACAATCCTTGTATGCCAAAGGTCCAAATGATAAAATGAGGACCTTAATGAGCAAGTATTAATTCAGCTCCGAACTGATCGGATTAATAGATGGAGCATACGAGGGCAAGAATAGCAACAAAACATCAAAATCCAGGTCCCTGCTCAAACCTAACATGGCTTCTGTTATTATGGCGAAAGGAGGTCTAAGCAGATGAAAAAGGTATTTATCTTCCATAGCACGGCCTTAATCAGCCTGTTTGCTGCCGTGATGGTACAGGCGGTAACACCACAGCCTGACGAGATCCATCTTCGCAACCATTGGATGGATCCACTATTTGGCAGAACACGGCAAATCGCTCGACCTCACCTGGAGTTGCTTTATGAGGATGTGTCTGAGGGAATATCGCGCGGAAAATCCTGGCGCGGCACGCCGTATCAGCTCGGAGACAAAACCTACACCCATGGCCTGGGATTCAACTCCACCAAGCACTTGTTGGTGGTCCTGGGACAACCCGCTGAACAGTTCTTAGCAGAGGTAGGACTGGAGAACAATGACGACACGCGGCGTGGCACGGCAGCAGGCCACGGCTCCGTGACATTCCATGTACTCTTAGGTGATAAGGAAGTCTTCGCCTCGGACGTGCTCAGGCTGAAGGATGGGGCACATGCCGTCAACGTGCCGTTGAAAGGCGCTAGCCAATTCGAAATCCGTGTAAAGGACGGGGGTGACGGTCGCAGCTGGGACCAGGCACTCTGGGCCGACGCGGCGGTTAAGCTTCAAGACGGCTCCAGTGTGAGACTGCAAGAGATGCCTCTGGAACAGACTCTTCGAAAGAAACTATCGCTTACTGAGCCGCCCTTCTCATTTTTCTTTGACGGCAAACCTTCCATTGAACTGCTTGAACACTGGCAAGTCAAACGCAATATGCACAAGCTCGATGCACAGCGCACTGAGCATACACTGGTTTATACCGACTCCATAAGCGGCCTGCAGATTCGTTGTGTTCTCATTGAATATCACGATTTTCCGACAGTGGAATGGACGCTGTACTTCAAGAACACGGGCCCTAACGACACACCGATTATTGAAAAGATTCAGGCACTTGATGTCGAGCTGGGTCGCAGCAGCAAAGGGGAGTTCCTATTGCACCATAACATCGGATCACCCGCCAGCGGAAACGACTACGGCCTGCTCGAAACACGACTTGGCCCCGGTGCCACTAAGCGGCTTGCCGGTGCGGGTGGGCGTCCGACGAACTCAGACTGGTCTTACTTTAACCTGGAATGGTCCGGCGAAGGGGTCATCGTTGCCGTTGGCTGGCCGGGGCAATGGGCTGCGGAGTTCGTACGCGATAACGCACAGTGTCTTCACCTCCGAGCGGGCCAGGAATTAACGCGATTCAAACTGCTGCCCGGCGAGGAAGTTCGCAGCCCGTTAATCGTTTTACAGTTCTGGAAGGGTAGCTGGATTGTAGCGCAAAACATCTGGCGCCGCTGGATGATGGCCCACTCCATGCCCAAACCCGGCGGCAGGCTTCCACAACCACAATTGCTTGCTTCCAGTTCGCGCCAATACAACGAGATGATTGATGCTAATGAAACCAACCAGATCATGTTCATTAACCGATACCTTGAGGAGGACATCAAGCTTGATTACTGGTGGATGGATGCCGGCTGGTATGTGCATCATGGCGGCGGCTGGCCGCGTGTTGGTACGTGGGAAGTGGACGGTAGTCGTTTCCCAAGGGGGCTGCGGGCGATCTCGGACTATGCACACAGCAAGGGTATAAAGACACTGGTTTGGTTTGAGCCGGAGCGAGTAACTGCCAACACATGGCTCACTAACAACCACCCGGAATGGATTCTGGGCGGCGCCAAGGGTGGACTGCTCAATCTTGGAAATAACACTGCGCGAAAGTGGCTGACCGAGCATGTGGATCATCTGCTGAGTAAACAGGGCATCGACCTCTACCGTCAGGATTTCAACATGGATCCATTAGGCTACTGGCGCGGTGCCGACGCGCCGGACCGCCAAGGCATCAGCGAAATCAAACACGTTACGGGCTATCTCGCCTACTGGGATGAATTGCGTCGCCGACATCCAAATATGCTCATCGACTCCTGTGCGAGCGGCGGCCGTCGCAACGATCTTGAGACGATGCGTCGCGCAGTACCATTGTGGCGGAGTGACTATGCATTCGAAGCCATCGGCCACCAGTGCATGATGTACGGCCTGTCTTTATGGCTGCCGTTCCACGGCACAGGCACTGTTTTCACGCGAAATGCATCCTACTACGGCAGCGGCCACACACCCGTCGAGCCTTATGCATTCTGGAGCAATGCCGGTCAGAGTACCGGCTCTGGCATCGACGTGCGATTGAAAGACCTCGACTATTCCGCAATACGCCGCCTCATCGGTCAGTGGCGTAAAATCGCGCCAAACTACTACGGCGATTTCTATCCACTCACACCCTGGACTCGTGACGACACCGTATGGATGGCATGGCAGTTTAACTGTCCGGAGGCAGGCGAGGGCATGGTCCAGGTCTTCCGGCGGCACAACAGTTTCTATGAGTCCGCGCGTTTCAGGCTGTTTGGTCTGGATGCGAAAGCCAACTACCTGGTTTCCAACCTCTACACAAGCACGCAAGAGCGTCGCAGTGGTCGCGAGCTGCTGAAAGACGGCCTGCCGGTAACTATTGCGGCCAAACCGGACGTGGCGATTCTGACCTATCGAAGACAAAAATGAGGATAGCGATAAAGTTTTAGTATGCGCTCTTTATAAAAGCTGTCAGATTCATTAGTACGAATCCTTGAAATTGCAAGAAAAAATGATATACTTTCTTTTAATTAGAAAGTTCATACGAATATTTGGAAAGGAAGGGCTCTTACATTATGAAACGCTATCTTGCAATCAAATTGTGGTTCCCGGTGCTGCTGGCTGTTTGCCTGTTAGCCGGCACAACGGAAGCAAAAAAGAATGATGCCATAACACAGGCCAAAACAATTCTCGATACCGCCGGCGTAAAAGGTGGCATCGTGGTCCACCTTGGTTGTGGTGACGGGAAGTTGACGGCGGCACTGCGCACCAATGACCGCTATACGGTTCATGGGCTCGATGCAGACCCGGACAAAGTAGCCCAGGCCAGAAGCTATATCAAGGCGATGGGTATGTACGGGGCTGTTTCCGTTGAGCAGTTTTCTGGGTCTGTACTTCCATACACTAACAATCTAATCAACCTGATTGTCGTTCAGGATGCGGGAAAGGTCCCCATGGACGAAGTTATGCGAGTATTGGCTCCCGGAGGAGCGGCCTGTATTCAGCGCAAAGGCAAGTGGGAAAAGACCGTTAAAGCCTGGCCCGACAATATTGATCAATGGACTCATTTCCTGCACGATGCAAGCAACAATGCGGTTGCCAACGATTCTGTTGTCGGACCACCCCGAAGTCTGCAGTGGGTTGCACCACCGCTGTGGCTTCGAAGCCATGAAACTCCATCAGGTATTCAGTCACCTGTCTCTGCTGCCGGCCGACTGTTCTACTTCTTCGACGAAGGGCTTATCGGTATCACCGACGAGCGTCTGCCCGACCGCTGGTCGCTTGTTTGCCGAGACGCCTTCAATGGCAGGCTGCTTTGGAAGCGGTCGCTCGAAGCCTGGGGGTGGCGCCAGTGGAATCC
>JAUWLI010000216.1 GCA_030613765.1 Phycisphaerae bacterium | reverse complement strand
CCTGCCTAAAGCAAACTTAATATCGTCCCTTACCCAGTCGGCCTCAATCAACTTACGCGCCGAATCGCCCCCCTTCTTGCTTTCGCAAGAAAACAGGGGGGGCATCCCGGCCTCGTCTCGGCGAAGCGAGCCGTAGCCGGGCGAAACCAGGGATGCACACAAAGCAAGTATCAAAAATGCAGACCATCGATGAAATTGAAATTTGCCTCTTTTCACGGAAAAATCTCCGGTAGAAATCCAGTTGTTTCATTATACCATAATCCGACAAAATGTATACAAATAAACCTTTAAGCAGCACTTCTAATCCGCTTTCCAACCAGTACTATCTTTTGTCCGGTTGAGGTCGAAAGCCATATCTCGTTGTCTTTTTGTTTAACTTTGCCAGATTCAATTCCTTTTATTTCATACTTTCCGTCGAAGGGATTTTCAAGCTTGCAGATACCCCCTTTTTCGGAAGTGATTTCCACCCGGACCACTTTTCCACCCTTTTTCTCTGCCGAGACCAGGAAAGCCCCTTCTGCTCTCAACGTCTTGAAGGTGACGTCTTTCCAGTCTTTGGGTATTGCCGGGAACAGTCTTATTGTTCCTGAGTAGCTCTGGATGAGCATTTCCTGCACACCCGCCGCGGCTGCGAAATTGCCCTCCAGAGTAAATGGCCGATAGCGGAAGTTCGAATAACCTTTGCCGCTCTGGTCGCCGTTACAGTGGAAGCTGCTGCGAAGACAAAACGCCTTTGAAAATATTTCCAGCACCTTTTCTGCACGTTCGCCGTCGCGCCCCCTTGCTGCCAGGTTGCCGAGCCATGAAAAGCTATAGCCGCACCATGCCGACGAACCCAGCTTTTCGAGATCGTCGAGTGAGGCCTTGATAATCTTTTGGTCTTCTGTGCCGTTCTCCCAGCGGACAGTGCCCAGCGGATGAATCGCCATAAGATGCGAGAAGTGCCGATGTGACGATTTCAGCGGATAATCCTTTGCAACGAGCAGTTTTTTGCTATCGGCATCGATGGTAAGTTCGGGCATTTCACTAAGCACCATTCGCCAGTGGGCGGCTTCTTTGCTTTTACCCAGTTCGTCTGCAAGTTCTGCCGTGGTCTCAAATTCCCAGCGAATCAGCGAAAGGTCGTAATTGGTGATTGTCGCAAACCACGCCTCAATTCGGTTGTCGTTAATCTCAGGTGATGAGCTAAGCGGCAGTGTGCGTTTGCCGTCTGCGCCTTTTTCAGTTACTGCTTCGAGAAAGACCGCAACATCTTTAAGAAAAGGATACGCCCGCTCGCGCAGAAACTCACGGTCCATCGAGTACCGCCAGTGCAGATAAAAATGATGCGCCAGCCACGCCGCCGTCGTCGACGAATGCGTATACTGATGCCACCCGCCGATTTGCTCCTGGTTGATATCGCTTGTCATGGGAATATTAAGGCCCGGCTTATCAAAAAAGCGTTTCGTCCACCCGCGGGCATTTTCCTTCGTGTCCCAAAGCCATTTAAGAAAGCCCAGCCCGCCTTCGAGGTGATTGCCCGAATAGCACGGCCAATAGCAAAGCTCGGTATTCAAGTCGTGATGATAGTCCCCTTTCCACGGCGGTATCTTCATATTATCTGCGGTCCACGGCCCCTGCAGCGAAATCGGCGGAGTGTCAATACGGGCTGCCGCGCCGAATTTGTATGTCTCTAAATACCACTGACGTTCGATGATTTTATTCGGAATGCGGATATCTGATTTATCCCAGTACTCCTTCCACCACTTACTGTGTTCGGCAAACATTTTTTCAAAACCCTGCCCCAGCGCATCGGCGCAGTTTTTACGGGCCGCCTTTAGCGGGTCCTTGCTGTCTTTGGTTGTTGCAATCGACCATGCCGCCAGCGCAGAATTCTTCGATTTCTTCCACTGAACTGCCACTGCAAATCCGAATCCCCCCCAGCCCTCCTGGTAAAATCCCGTCCAGTTCTCACCGTTTTTCTCAACCGGCGCATCGTATTTGAGCATGGCAAGTTCGTTGCGGCTGATACCAACGCCGGCCGTCGTGGTAACTTTACCGGCAAAAGGCGGAGCTAACAGCTTGATATCAATCTTCTTGTCCCCTTCTATCAATATCATACCGACTGTTTTGGCTGCGTGTACAAAAACACGCACGCCGGCTCCCCCGGCCAATTCCATTTTCACAGCCGCCTCTTTCAGATTTAGTTCTGCGCTTTGGAAAAGATTTTCACCTTCAAGCGTGATTTCTATCCTGCCAGCTGGTATCTTCGTCGGGCCGGGATACCAGTAAGGCTTATCATACAGCCTGTGAAGGTCGTCGATTTTGCCTTCTTTGACCCATTGACGCATGAGTTCGTATGAATATTCCTTGGTGTGAAATTCCGGCACGGGTCTCAGGTCCCACAAATCGGTACGATCTAATGAAATACGCAGAGGTTTTCCATCCCCCCAGACAAGGGCGCCTAACAAACCATTACCAAGTGGCATCGCTTCGTCCCAGACAGTCGCTGCCCTTTTGTAATGCAACCCGTGCTCGGGCAATGGCTGGGCCGATATCTTGGATGCGTTAAGCAGGCAGCCAATAAGTAACAATACCGAAACTTTGATCAAACCTGAGCTTCTCATAATTCCTTTTCTCCTGTAGTAGATACCGATTAACGGTCAAAATTTATATTAGGGCATCTTTGAACTCTTGGCCCATTAGGTTTCTCCTAAACACATTTGAACAGCCTCTAAAAGCCCTATGCTATCAAAATCCTGTTCTTTTGTCACGTATTAGTTACTAAATCCGGAGTAAATGAAATGGTAAAAAACAGTTGCATTTTAGGCATTAATTTTGTAACCTGTAAGTAAATACTCACGGGGCAATAAGATGCAATTGTTAACAAATTGTTGCTCTAAGTTTGATGACGGAGCCGCTCTTTGGTATGGATTGAGGAGAAGGTCGTGAAGCGCAAATCGGCTGTTGTGGTTTTGGCTGTCATTGTGGCCGGGTGGGCCTCGTACGTCACCGTTGCCGCCGGCCCGAATAACCGCTACATAATATTCGTCGACGCCCTGGGCCAGCCCATCGGCAACGCTACCGTTAAGTACTTTGCTGTCAACGAATTCGGCGAGGAAGTTCCATCGGGCGTGGTGCAGCTTGCGGCAGATGGAACACCTATGACCCCTCTCCCGAGCGGCTACCGCTACAAAACTGTTGTGCTTACGCATCCGGATTACGGCACGGGTGAAGTCGTCCGCCATAATTACGGACAGCCGCCAAATGAAATAGACTATATCACCCCATTGGTCCGCAGAGGCAGTCCTGAGGCGGCTCGCAGCATTCGCGGCTTTGTCCTCAACGACGCCAACCAACCCGTGCCCGGCGTGAGTATGACCTGCAGCAGAGCTGAAGGACCCAACAGACTCACCATCTCAGCCATTAGAGCGGTTACGGCCATCACCGACGAACATGGCTGGTTTCAAATGTATCTGCCGCTCAATCCAAAAGCTGTCGCCTACGAGATGCCGCCGGGTTGCAGATACCGTGTGGCCGTCAAACCGCCCGGGCAGTCACTCCTTGTACCCGACGTTCTGGACATAAGCAACGATGAGCAAGCTACGATTGTCTTGGTATCCGACATGCCAGCCAGAAAGCTCATCTTTGAAGACGACGACGGCCCAATTACAGAGCCTAAAAAACTAAGGGGTATCCACATGTGGCTGAAGCTGCCCGGGTCGGCAAGGAATATATACTTCAAATATGGTGAGCTTAAGCAGGCAAGAAAGCTACCGCTTGGAATGTTTGAACCCTGGATGAGTTACAAGGAACACGACTACCGTTTCAACACGATCCAGGTGACGGCAGAAAGTCCCCTTGAACTGCATTTTGTCCTGCAGCGGCGTGAAACGCAGGAGAGTATTGCGTTCACCGGAGAGGTAGTAAACGGAAGAACAGGCCAGGCGGTTGGCGATGTTTTTGTCATCTGGGCCGATTCTACCTCGCAGGACCTTTCTGCTATAACCGATAATCAATGGTACAGGATTCACGAACTGGGCCCCGCCCCTTCGCTGGAGGACCCGGCTCTAAAGCCTGTCGGACTAATTAGACCGTTCTTTGCTGTCGCACGGACAGACGGAAACGGGCGATTTGAAATGACCGCTAATGCATCGCGGTTGCGCTCTTTCGTCATCGCCTTTGAAAAGGACTACGTCTGCATTCCCCACTACCTCAATCGCGAGAAATTGAGCAAGCTCAAAGAATCGGTAACGGTGGACGTAGGCACGTTAAGACTGTACCCGAGTGCCACCGTCCTTATCAGACCGCTCATAGAGGAACCGCCAGTCCGCATTCGGGCAAAATGGAAGATTGAGACTGACAATAGCTACGGCTGGTCGAGGAATCTTAATGACGATTATCGCTCGGCCAGACAGTTTTTGGTAAATCACTACCTCTCGCCTAACCAGGTCAATACAATGCACATACCTGCCGGAGTGGACGTGCAAATCCAGCTCGAGGTCATGACAAGTCTGACCTGGGACCTGCGCCAGTGGGAATCGTTGCAGACCGAGGCGATAAACGCTTCTCAGGGCCAAAGGATCGACCTGGGCAGATTTGAATTTACACCCAAGATAGCGCTCTACGTCGAGGTCCTCGACCCGAACGGCAAGGCTGTCGAAGGCGTTGTAGTGGAAAACTGGACTGGACCAAACCAGTACCAGAACTGCCTGACCGGTGCCGAAGGCATTGCCGAATTCTTGGTCGCGCGCAGCCAGCATGGTAAATTTACCGTCCGCTGTCATGATAGCCACTTGTCGCAAACCGTAGCATACCAGGTCAGCGGCCCGGCTGATGTGAATCACGTTTACACGTTGCAGCTTTCGGACGAGATGATGCAGGCGCTGTTCGGCAACAAGACAGAATAGTGAAAAAAAAGAGGCGTGCGGGGCGTGCGGGAGGCGTGCGAGGGACAGTCACTTGGTTTCTGCTTAAAAATTATGAGATTGAGACCCGGTGATATAGACAGTAATCATCTCACAGGATAAAAAAAAAAAAGCACTTATTTTTCATTTTTTCCTTGTCTATTGTTTGGAAATCTGTTAATATACTTGTATGTTTGCCAGCAGGTAAACGTAAACCGCCAGCAGGCGGTCAATAAACAAGGCCGGCCGTCTCGGCCTCAACCGGCTATATACTAAATACGAGATACTAAATGCTAATTATTGCGGAGAACCGCACGAGTAGGGCAAGTTGCCCACGAATCCAGCATCCCTGCAAAGTCGTAGGCAGGGATCCAGCAGGGAGCCATTTTAAAACATTTAAATTTGTATAAACTGTTACCGCGAAGGCGGTTATCAATAGTCAGGGAATTTCTATGCCTGTCCTGAGCAAATTTATCCTGAGTGAAATAGAAGTAGTCGAATGAGAAGAAAATCGTTTTACATTTTGAGCTGTGGTTTTGCATTTTCCACTTTAAACTTTAAATTCTCCTCTACATTTGGAGAGGAGTCTCTACAAATCAACCTTTTTATGCAAAACAAAGCCAATTTCCGAAAAGTCAAGTTGAACGTAAATAAAGTATTAACAAAGGATTA
>JAUWLI010000319.1 GCA_030613765.1 Phycisphaerae bacterium | reverse complement strand
GGACCGCTGTCGGCGAAGCAATGGATGAGGGACAAACAGCTTTCCAGAAGTATCCGCTAATAATCGGGGGAAGATATGGACTGGGCTCCAAGGACTTTACGCCGGCTATGGTCAAGGCTGTCTTTGATAATCTCGATGCCGCAAAACCCAAAAAAGGATTTACGGTAGGTATTATTGACGACGTAACGAACACCAGCCTGAATGTGAATGAGTCTTTTGAGATTGACAGCAAAGGCCTTCTTTCCGGAATGTTTTTTGGCCTTGGAGCCGACGGGACGGTAGGTGCAAATAAAAATTCCATAAAAATCATCGGCGAGACAACCGATAATTACGCACAGGGCTACTTTGTTTATGATTCGAGAAAGGCCGGTACTGTTACAATATCACATCTGCGATTTGGAGAACAGGTTATTCGCAGGCCTTATCTTGTAAGTGAAGCCAATTTTATTGCATGCCACAATCCAATCTTTCTCGAAAAGTATGATATGCTTTCTTCAGCTCGCAAAGGCGCAACGTTTTTGCTGACCACCAGCCATAGCAAGGATGAGGTATGGGATACTTTACCCCAGGAGGTACAAAAACACATAATCGATAAGAAGATGAAGTTCTATATTATTGACGCCATCTCCATTGCTCAGGAAATCGGGCTGGGGCCGAGAATCAATGTCATTATGCAGACCGCGTTTTTCAAAATCAGCAACATTATTCCTATTGAGACGGCTGTAAAAGCCATCAAGGATGCCGTCAAGAAAACTTATGGAAAGAAGGGAGAAAAAATCGTTGATATGAACAATGCGGCTGTCGATAGTGCCCTTGAAAAAATTTATGAAGTCCAGGTTCCCGACAAGGTGACCAGTAGGATAAAGATGCGGCCGCCCGTTCCTGAGGATGCTCCTGATTTTGTCAAGGAAGTCACCGCAGAAATGATAGCGCTTCGCGGAGATAAGCTCCCTGTAAGTAAGATGCCGGTCGATGGTAAGTTCCCGACCGGAACCACCCAATACGAAAAACGCAACATCGCCGTAGATATTCCACAGTGGGTGCCTGAAATCTGTATTCAATGCGCCAGATGCTCACTGATTTGTCCACACGCTGCCATAAGAGTTAAGGTCTATGATGAAAAATATCTCAAAGATGCTCCGGAGACCTTCACAAGTACCGACGCAAAAGGTAAAGAATTCGCCGGGATGAAATTTACCGTCCAGGTGGCCCCGGAGGATTGTACCGGCTGTGGCCTTTGCGTAGCCAATTGTCCTGCACAGGAAAAAGACGAGAATAAACAGCCGACAGGCCGAAAGGCAATCAATATGACTCGTCAGGAACCGATTCGCCTGCAGGAACGTGACAATTATGATTATTTCCTTTCTATCCCGGAAACGGACCCGAAACTTTTCAAGTCAGATACGGTAAAGGGCAGTCAGTTGATTCAGCCTTTGTTCGAATATTCCGGTGCTTGTGCCGGCTGTGGCGAAACGCCTTATGTAAAGCTGCTGACTCAGCTATTCGGCGACAGGGCCATGATTGGCAATGCAACGGGCTGCTCGTCGATTTACGGCGGAAATCTGCCTACGACACCATATACAAAGAGGTCGGACGGCAGGGGGCCGACATGGAGTAATAGTCTATTTGAGGACACTGCTGAGTTCGCCTTGGGTATGCGCCTGACAGTCGACAAATTCAAAGAGCGAGCTTTAACATTGCTGGCTAAGGTCGCCGAAGCAAACTGCGTTGATGCTAAACTGGCCGAAGATATCCAAACGGCCACATTGGCCAATGAACCACAGCAGAGTGCTATTGAACAACAGCGGACCCGAGTGGATAAACTCAAAGAGCAATGCGGGAAAAGCGAATGCGCAGATTGCAAACAGCTATTGATTGTTGCCGATTACCTTGTACGCAAATCAGTTTGGGGCCTTGGCGGCGACGGATGGGCTTATGATATTGGATACGGAGGTCTGGACCACGTCCTGGCAAGTGGCATCGACATCAACCTGCTCGTTTTGGATACGGAGGTCTATTCCAATACAGGTGGACAGATGTCGAAGTCTACGCCGAGAGCGGCAGTGGCAAAATTTGCGGCAGCAGGAAAACCAAGACCTAAAAAAGACCTCGGACTACTGGTTATGACTTATGGCGGTATTTATGTCGCAAAGGTCGCAATGGGGGCAAATCCAAACCAGACTGTAAAAGCCTTTGTCGAGGCCGAAAGTTACCCCGGACCTTCGCTCATAATCGCCTATTCACACTGTATCGCCCATGGTTTTAACCTGGTCAAGGGATGTGAGCATCAGAAGCAGGCAGTCAACACAGGTCACTGGCCTTTGTATAGATTCGATCCGCAACTTAAAGAAGAGGGCAAAAACCCCTTGCAGCTTGATTCGAAAGCACCGACACTGGACTTTGAAGAATACGCTTACGGCGAGAATCGCTATCGAAGCCTGAAGCAGTCAAAGCCGGAGGTCGCATCGGAATTGATGAAACTTGCCAGCAAGGATGCGGTGCAAAGGTATGCTCTGATGGAGCAGCTTGCGAAATTATCCTGCGGACAAAATAGTGAAGCGTAATGTCAAATATAAGACACAAAATAATTAACAGGTAGGGGACGGAAAATGATGAATTGGCTTTCCAGAACAATTTGGTTGGTTCTTGTGATGGCTTTGGCCGTCGCAGGGTGTGAACAGGAACAGAGGCAGGAACAGGAGCGGGAACAGACGGTGCACGTGTCAGCTTCAAAACCACCTTATATATCTCAGGCGATCGAAGCGACTGGAGGACTTGATGCCTGGACCAAAACGCAAAAACTCGAATTTGATTGCGTGGTTTCTTTTTACGAGCTGGATGGCAGTTTCTACCTCACAAAACAACATCACGAGATTTACCCGTGGTCCAACTTAATTCGGGTCTCAGCCCGGGAACCACAAGGAAAATTCATTTGGGAATTTTCACCGGATGGGATGAGGGTAATAGAAGGAACAAAGCAGGGTGATTTCCTGCCGATTGGACTTGGAGTTGAAGATTATGTAAAAGCAATACTCGATATCACAACGGCACCGGTACGGATTTTGGGGAATAAAGCTGAATTAATCAAGGATACCACCTCGGTCAAAATCGAAGGACGATGGTATTATCCAATTAGACAAAAACGGCCCGATCAAACCGGTAGTGGACAATATCAGCCTGAACTTGTTTTCTATCAGAACAGGGGCAATTCTTTAGTTGATATGCAATTGTTTTTAGGTGTTGATAGAGGCACGACTTTAGCTGTTCGTGGTTATAACTATCAGGAAGTTAAGAAAGGCGGTGTTGTTGTTCCTGCCAAGATAGAATTCTTTATGGCGGATGTTGGATTAGTTATGCAGCATCGCCTCGTGAAAATAGATTATCACCGGTTAAAAGCCACAAAATAGTCAGCAAAGAACCGGGCTTTGCTGTCCACTGCACCGGCAGATACTTGAGCTTAACTTTCTGCCATTACTTTGTTGCTTCTGCTGAGCCTCGTCACTTATGGATCTGTGCTGAACAAGTCCGTATCGTGGCTTTCACCACCTTCTTCACCATCGGCGCCGAAACTTATGATTACAAAAGGCTTGCCGCTCTCGGGAAAAAGGTCATAAATAAAATCGTTGCCCCA
>JAUWLI010000200.1 GCA_030613765.1 Phycisphaerae bacterium | reverse complement strand
AACGTATATGGTAAGCGTGACATTACGGTCGAACTTGATTTGACAAGCTGTCCAACCGGACCGATGCTGCCGGATGTCCGGATGGATAAACTGGCCAGCCTTATTACCGAGGCTGTTTTAAACGGGGCAAAGGGATTCATTGTACACGCCAACATTTCCGACCACTATGTTCCGGATACCTTCAATGCCATCAGCCTATACGCGCTGGGCGAGCTTGCAGATAATCCCTTTCAGGGGACCGATGTTTTGTGGAGTGAACTGTGTTCAAAACGGTACGGAGCTGCCGCCAATGAGGCAATGGCGGCGCTGAAGTTTACAGAATCCACCAATGACCTGATTTTCCGGATGTTCGGTGTGCCTGTTCTGTGGGACGGGAGCAATATCTCTACGATGTATTCTGCCGAGAAGCGGACAAAAAGACATTTTCAGGCCTCGACATCGGCTGGAACCAGAAAAGTCGTGCAAGAATTGTTAGAGCCAACAGACAAAACGGTTGAACTGGTACGGGGAGACAAAGAAACGGCCCTGTGGCTTATTCTCCAGTCGGTGGCAAAAGCGGAGGCTGCAGTAAAAATCAAGCCCACCGCCGAATTGCGTGCCCTGCCTGAGGCCATGGAACGATTGCGAAAGGCAGTGTTATTCTGGCAGGAAGCGGGGCAAGCATACTTGCTTGCAAAGGTATATGCGACCGATGGTGCATCCATTACGCGCAGAGGTGCCGAAGCTGCTCTAAAGAAGTTGTCCAGCCTCGGTGAACAAGGGACAGCAACACGGGATGTTATATCGATGTTTAAGGGTACGGATGCGTTTGTAACATCTGTTGAGAACTGGCTGCAAGAGAACGAAAACACCGCCGAACTGCCCCGTAGTTTTGGTCGTGTTAAAGAGCTTGTAAAAAAAAGGCAGGATGAAGCAGCCGCGGAGATGTTTGTGGAGATTCTAAGAAGTGAAAAATTTGCAGCACATCTTGGCAAGCACAATGAGACAATCGGCACAATAGCTTCGTCGTTGAATGCACTATGGGAACCTTCAAATACACTGCGAGCAGTGCGCGGCGGGGACGGACAGTGGGACGTGCAGAAGGTCGGCGGGCGCTGGTGCTGGGTAATCGGGCCAAAGACGCCCTGCCTCTACCTGGATGTTTCTGGGGGTCCGCTGAAAACGCCTGCCGATTATGTGCTGACGTTCGAGTATTTCGACAAAGGTGACTGGAAGACACATTTTCACTATGACTCCAACTACGCACCTGCTCAGAAGCGTGAATATCATCCGGTCGAGCCTTTGCAACTAACAAATACCAGTACGTGGAAGAAGGGCTCGTTTGTTCTGACGAACTGCCGGTTTGCTTCAAGTCAGAATAATAGCGCGGACATGCGTTTTGTCTCGGGAACGGGGGCCTGCATCCGGAGTATTCGTTTAGAACGCAAATAACCGCCGAATTATAGACAACTAAATTGTAACACCGATGAATTCTACATCGCTGACGATAATCCCCGGTTCAGGTCTATATGTGCACTGTGCTCCAACAAGGACCTCTGGCCGGATGTTGAGGACCCGGTTTTGCTAATACAAATCCGGCTGCCATCTACCTGATCGTAAGTCGGTGATATTCATTGATATTATTCTTAGACAGCTTGTTATTCTGTTGGGAATGAGATATACTTTAAGGCAGTTTTTTGGCCCCATGTATTGTGGTCAGGGTGGTTTACTATTTTGCTTCTTTAGAAGGAGGCGGTTCTATGGGACAAACAAAAGGTCAAGGATTAAGCAGGCGGAGTTTTTTGCATGGCGTTGGCAGTATGATTGCATTTCCGACAATTATATCGGCAACTGCCCTGGGGTCCGAGGGGAGGCCTGCGGCCAGTGAGCGGATTGTCATGGGGACGATCGGCTTCGGCGGACGTGCGAGCCATGTAATGCCTGCGTTTATGCGCGAAGACGATGTGCAGATGGTCGCGGCCTGCGATGTCAAAGGGAATCGGCGTAAACTTGCGCAGGATACAATCAATCGGCATTACGGAAATACCGACTGCGACGTTTATATCGACCTGCGGGAATTGTTGGCACGAGATGATATCGATGCAGTGCTGATCGCTACGGGTGATTACTGGCATTCTGCGGCGGCCTGCCTGACGGCCCGGGCGGGCAAGGACATGTACTGCGAAAAGCCGATGAGCGTGACAATCACCGAAGGACGGGCCGTGGCGGAAACGATGAAACGATACGGCAGAATCTTCCAGACCGGAACGCAGCGACGAAACGTTAGCCAGTTTATGTTTGCAGCCAACCTTGTGCACAAGGGCCTGCTGGGTGAACTGAAGACTATTCATGCCGAGAAGGCACCGAAATGGCACGACACATACGAGACTGTTCTGCCTGCAGAACCGGAGCCACCGCGTGAGGTTTTTGACTGGGACTTATGGCTCGGTCCGGCAGCGTGGAGGCCTTACAATTCCAAGTATGCATCACGGCAATTCTGGGGTGGTCATCTGGATTTTGCGGGCGGATCATATACCGAGTGGGGAAGCCATACGGTGGATCTTTGTCAATGGGCGGCGAGGAAAGACGATACTTCGCCGGTGATTTATCATCTCGTGGGCAAGGATGTGGAAGCATATTATGAGGACGGGCTTAAGCTGATACTGCGGGCTGACATAGGACAAGGTTCCTGCGGTGTACGTTTCGAGGGGACAGAGGGCTGGATAGAGGTAGACGATTCGGGCCATATCGATATTCATCCGGAATCGCTCAGGTCAAAACGCAAGCTGGGCAAGGGTTATCCTGTGGACGACCACGTGAGGGATTTTCTTAACAGCTTCAAGTCGCGAAGACAGCCGGCGGCTCCGGCAGAGGGTGCGCACCGTTCGATAACAGCCTGCCATGCGGCTAATATTTGTCGGCGGCTGGGCAGGACCGTGAAATGGGATCCGGTTAAAGAAGAATTTATCGGTGATGAACAGGCCAATCGATTGAGTTCAAGGGCTTATCGTCAGCCGTGGAGGCTGTAAAGGATCTTTTATGAAAAGGGTAGCAAAGCGGTTTGGCAAGATAAGGAGAATAAAATGAATCGTAACCAGTTAATTGTTGGTTTATTAATATTAATCTGCATTATCGCCACAGGTGAATCGTGGGCGGATACGGGTACTGTTGACACTGAGATAGTTGCCGCGACAAAGGCAGGTCCCACAGAACTAAAGAATCTCGAACTACGTGCGATAGAGACAATAAAGAGCAATGCCTCAACAATGGTAAAGGACCGTGCCTGCCGGATATTGCGGGTAATCGGGACGCCCGACTCCATTGACGCACTGGGAGCATTACTGACAGATGAAAAACTTTCGCATATAGCACGCTATGCACTGGAATACATGCGTTATCCCGAGGTGGACAAGGCATTGAGCGATGCGCTCGGCAAGACCAGCGGTAAGGCAAAGGTTGGGATTATCAATTCGCTTGCTATGCGGGGAAATAAACAAAATTACGATATTTTATTACCATTGCTGAAAGATACCGATATCGAGGTTGCAGTTGCAGCAGCCTGGGCATTGGGTCGGATTGGGTCACCGCAGGCGGTGAGTACGCTTTCTGACCATTATAAATATTCGGGAAAGAAAAAACGGTCCGCTGCTGCCGACGGATTGCTGATTGCGGCTGATAATTTGGTCGCAAAAGGCGACTTGCCCGAAGCGCTTGCGATTTATAAGCAGCTTCAGGGATCAAATGCGCCGGAGCATGTTCGGATGGGTGCGTTTAGAGGGTTAATTGAGACTCAACCCGATAAGGCAACAGGTATGCTTATCGAGGCGATTGGAAGCAATGACTGGAAGACCAGGGGCATGGCGATCGATATGATTGTTACCCTCAAGGGACAAGGTGTTACCGAACGCTTTACGGCGGACCTTGATAAACTGGACGCTGATACACAGGTGCTGATGATCGGCGCTTTGGTTGGTCGGGGCGAAAAGGATGCGTTGAGACCTGTTATAACAAAGGCTGCAACCAGTTCGAATGCGGAGATTCGTGCGCTGTCGATAAAGTCGCTGGGGGATATCGGCGATGCAAGTTCCGTACAAGTATTGGTCAACGTAATAGAAACCGGCAAAAATGATGAGGAAAAAAAGCTGTCAGCGTCGAGCCTGCGGCGGTTATCCGGAAAGAACATTAACGGCCAAATCATTAAATCCATGAAAAAAAGCAATACCGAAGGCAGAATCAAGTTGATAGAAATTCTGCGGGATCGCGATGCTACTGAAGCGGTTGACGAGTTGTTGGTCGCAGGTTCGGATAAAGATGCCGATGTTCGCAGGGCTGCTTTTAAGGCGCTTGCCGATTTGGCCGGGCCAGAACACCAGAAAGACCTTATCAAACTGCTCTTGAATCTGAAAGGAAATGTTGGGCGGCCCGAAGCGGAACGAGCGGTTATAGCAGTTTCCCGGAATCTCGACGAAGCAGCCGGTACAGAGCCGATAGTAGCAGTGATGGATTCGACAACTACAACAACAAAATGTTCTTTTCTGCGTGTGCTCGGGGGAATCGGTAATACAAGAGGATTTGTAGTAGTACGTCAGGAGCTTAAAGACAGTAATCCTGAGGTTTGTGATACGGCTGTGCGCACCCTCTCGGACTGGCCGGATTCCACACCGGCACGTACACTGCTGGAAATTTTTCAGACAACCTCAAACAGAACACATCGGATAGTAGCACTTCGCGGATGTGTTCGGCAGATGGGTATGGGTACATTGCCATCGGCGGATATGCTTAATATATGCAGTGAGTTAATGAAGGGTACGAATCGTCCTGAAGAGCAGAAGCTGATTCTGGCCTGTCTTGCAAAGTCAGCTGATCCCGGCGCGACAAAACTTGTTGAGCCTTTGCTGGCCGACGACAAAGTAAAGGCCGAGGCGGAACTTGCAATGCTTGGCATCATAAACAATATGATGGGACCGATGCCGGATGAGGCTAAAGCGGCGGCACAGACTTTACGCAATAAATCAAATAATGAGACGATAAAGAAAGAGGCGTCAGCGATTATACGGCTGGTCGAGAAATTCGAAGATTATATCATGGCATGGCAGGTCTCCGGACCGTACTCAAAGCCATTCGCCATTCCGTATGATACAGCATTTGGGCCGGAACAGACCGACGCCGATAATGTGTTATGGAAGATACTTTCAATCAGTAAAACCGGTGAACGGCCCTGGATGTTCGATTTGCAGAAGGCCCTCGGGGGCCAGAAAAAGGCAGGTTATGTTCGTACGTGGGTGCATTCCGAACAGGAACAGGCGGCAAGGCTTGACTTCGGGACTGATGACGGTGATAAGCTTTGGCTTAACGGCAAGCTGGTTCATGCAAACAGCGAGGGCGGTACGGCAGTACCCGGTGAGTACAAAGTGGCTGTGAAACTGCAAAAAGGCTGGAATGTTTTATTGCTGAAAGTTACACAGGATACGGGAACGTGGCAGTTTTGTCTTGCCATTCGAAAACCCAACGGCGACAAACTCGAAGGGCTAAGTATTCAGGCAGCCAAACCGACAAAATAATACTCGATTAATTCTACAGGCCTTCGCGTGTAGTTATCCTGAATGGGACAATGACAGATGATAATCGGTTACAATTATGACCTCTCGAGACAAGTTTGAATACAGGACAACGATAGAAAACGAACACTGGCGGAACGAAGAGCTGCAGTGGGCGCGGATTCTTTCCTCAGGGGAACCAGCCAAGGGTATGGTCCTGTTGTATATACAGAAGGCGTGTACTGCATTTCATGAGTTTGAGCCCGCCTGGAAAAAGGGCGCTTTGGACGAGGGTCAGGTCGATTTTTTCCGCGAACGGTTAGCAAAGAGAGTCAAGCATGTATTGGTAACGATGGAGAACAACGGCCTTGATACTATTAAAGGTGCCTCGGAACTGGTTGATATTCTACGCTCTATCGAAACGGCAAAGACCATGGAAGAAA
>JAUWLI010000187.1 GCA_030613765.1 Phycisphaerae bacterium | reverse complement strand
TCATAAATAATAGGGGGCGTCTTGATTGCCCCAGCGCAGGTCATCTCCCCGCCTGTAGTTGGGGACAGGGTAGGTCTGCAAACAAAGCACCCACTCATCACCAAACCGGACAACATTGCCCGGACTTGAGTAGTTCAGGTGCTGCCCCCTGGGTGTGATGATTTTTGGTTCCGACCAGTTCTTCAAATCACGGGATGTACTGACCCCGGTATAGAGATAGATGCGACCATCCGATTCTGTTTCAATGATGGTTGGAAAGAGATAGAAAGTTTTATCGTGATAGAGCACTGCCGGATCGCGATAGGCTGTCGTGTCATTCCCACCTAACAATATGGGTGAATCAAGTTGTTTCAAAATATGAGTGTCATTGCTTTGTCTGGACTGCTTCGTAATGGATCGTATAAGGGCGGCCTCCGCCTCATCAAAAGGTGTGCCATCCTTACGCAGGATGTCGTGGTGCCATTCCTTTGGTTCCTCCGCATCAGGCTTTTTCCAAGACGACCATTCCCACATGGTATTGGTTTTCCCGGCCACCAGTCCCCAGTTGATGGCACCAATCCGGTGTTTGGCCAGCAAAGGCAGGTAAGTCTCAAAACGGCAATCACCACCACGGTTCAAGTATTCGGTGCAAATCATCGGTCGTCCCGGGGCACCTTCCTTTAGTTTCTGAATGAGCTTCTCAGCAGAAGCAGCATTCCCATAGATATGGAATGTGACCACATCCGCCCATTCCAATGCAGCCTCGACCTCGTAAGCTCCCCGATTCCAGCAGCTGGTCAGCGGCTGAGATGGATTGACCTGACGGGCCCAACGATAGACATCCCGTAAAAGGGGAACGCACAGCTCATTGGTCAGCCCCTTTTCAAACTCACCCGGCCTCTTTCCACGGCGGTACCACCAACCACCTGGCTCGTTGTAAAGGTCCCACATCAACACGCGCTTATCCTCGCCGAAACGCGTCAACACTGCCTTCGCGTACTTTTCCAGTCGCAGACGGAGGGCTGAATCGGTGGGATAGCGTTTGAGCTGCGGTAATCCAGGGCTTTCCAGCCAGCCGGAGTTGTGTACGCCGGGCCAGGGCTCCGGTTGCTTGCCGGGCTTCGGATCGTCCAGCCAGCAGTCATCGAAAATCACGAACATGGTTTTGATACCGTGGGAATCGGCGATTTTTAAATATTGGTCCATACGTTGCAGGAAACCATCCGGATCCTGCTCATAGGCCAGATCGTGCAGGTAAACCCGAACCACGTTAAACCCAAGCCCGGAAGCCCAACCCAGTTCCCGGTCAATCGTCTTCGGGTCAAATGTGTCGGCCTGCCACATTTCCAACTGGTTGATGGCCGTGCTGGGAGTAAAATTGCATCCCACCAGCCACGGTTGCTTGGCATACCACTGACTGGCTTTTTCGCTTGACCAGCGTTTTGCGTTTCCATGGATGGTTTTTTGAAAGAGTTCAAGTTCCGCTGTGTCGTACGGGTGATGATCCTGGTGATACAGATCGTGCTGCCAGACTTTGGGTTCAGGATCACCCGGTCGGTGGCCCCAGTTCAGATGGGTCTGTGTCTTGCCGTTGACCAGCCCCCAATGCATGCAGCCCACCTTCTCCTTCGCGAACACTGGCAAGCAGGTTTCTACGAGCGAGCCGCGGCCGCGATTGAGCCATTCCGTGTTGATGATCGGACGACCGTGCTTGCCCAGTGACGCAATGTGCTTGGCCAAATGATCGGCGGCACCGTAGTTATGGAAGGTAACAATGTCGCTGTTGGCGAAAATCACGCGGTTGAGCGCTTCGTTGCCGTTCCATTGCCCAACGGTCAGCGGCTGCGACGGTTTCACGTCACGCGCCCATCGAAACACCTCTTCGACCAGCGGGATCGACGTATTGCCCAGCCCGCCGTTGGTCGGCTCGTTGTACAGGTCCCACACCAACACACGGGCGTCGTCCCTAAATGTGGAAATGACGTCCTTGACGTATTTCTCCAGCCGCGGCCACGTCTTCGGATCGCGCACCATGTCGTGGCCGGGACTGGGCGTCCAGCCGTTGGCATACCAACAATCCAGCACTTCCGGTTGACGACCGTACGTGGGATTCGTAAGTGTCTCGTCCGATCCGAATGCACAGTCGTCGAACAGCGTGAACATCACCTTGATGCCGCGCTTGTCACAAATCGAAAGGAAGGACTCCAGACGCTTTTTGAAGGCCTCGGGATCATGCTCCCAGACCACGAACGGCAGCACGACGCGCAGGCAGTTGAAGCCGACCTCCTCGGCCAGGGCCAACTCCTTGTCGATCAGCTCTGCATCAAAGGAATAGGGCATCCACATCTCGGTGTAGCTGATCGCATTGGTAGGGACATAGTTGAACCCGCAGGGCCAGGGCTGGTTGTCATACCAGGCGTTGGCTTTTTCAGCAGACCATTTTTTTTCCTCTGCTAAACTGACATTACAGCTTAAGAGAAATAGGATTAAGATTAGAAATAATACCGCTAGTTTTTTCATTATGATTTCTCTTTTCATTTGAAACAAGTTAGTTTATTTGCCTGCTGTAATCGTAACCGTTGCCGGTTCAGATTCCTTATTTGATTTGTCATCGTTGGCCGACACTCCATCCACCCACCTGTCCCTGCATGTCGTAGGCAGGGATCCACCAATCCCTATTTTTTCCTTCTTGTCCTTCTCCGAACCCGGCCTTTTGGCGACTTCTTTGCACCTTTCCTTTTCCGAACAGGCTCTTTAGCCAACGGCTCGACAGGTGACACATTCAACTGACGTGCCGCTACATTAACAGAAACTATTCGCACTTTCAACCCCTGGCCCAGCCGAATGCTCCGTCCCGTACGCTCACCTTCGATGCACTGGCCCTTTTGGTTATATTTCCACTCGTCAGGCCCCAGGTCACCCATCTGTATAAGTCCTTCGATCCCGAACTTACGCGATTGCACGAATACACCAAAACCCGCGAGCCCGGTAACCACACAGTCCAG
Organism: Phycisphaerae bacterium; assembly: GCA_030613765.1. The sequence goes on along the minus strand of JAUWLI010000187.1, from coordinate 3,276 downwards.
CTCCTCATTGATACGCTTGCTCAGCATTTGCAGAATCAAAACGGCCTTCAGCTCCCTTTCGGCGTCCTCGGCCCGCTGCTCCGTAAAGCTGATATGTTTCCCAACCTCCGTCAAATCCATTTCTACTGAAAGATTCTTCGCTAAGTCCACACGATTTTGCAGGTAGTGTTCCAGGATCCGGTGAACAAGCAAATCCGCATACCGCCGTATCGGGCTCGTAAAATGACAATAGTGGACCGACGCCAGCGCGAAATGACCGATATTCACCGGCGCATACTCTGCCTTTTCGAAACTTCGCAGCACCGCTAAATTCACACCGAACGAACAATCCGCTCCCTTAACAGCAGCTAATAAATCTTGTATCGCCCTGCGGTCCGGCGTCCGAGGCAGATTATACCCGAACGCCCGAACAAGCCTGGTCAGGTTCTTCATACTCAAAGCATCAGGCTCCGGATGAATCCGCCGCATAAATCCGATATTCAGCCTGTCCAGAAGCGCCGCAACCGCATCATTTGCCTCCACCATAAACATCTCGATTATCGTATGCGGATAGCTGTCATCGGCCGGCTCCGCATCCACAACCCGCCCCGATTTGTCCATGACTAATTCCGTCTCCGGCAAATCAAGATGCAGCATCCCGTTCTCAACTCGCCGCTTCTCAATCGCTCGGCTAAGCCTCTCCATATTCCTCACTAATTCAACCGATTCATGTTTGGCAACTTTCGTATGCCCTTTCAAAATCCTGTCAGCTTGCTGATATGTCAACCGCTCCGTCGATTTAATAACACTATTGGCAAAACGGCGTGACAGAATATTACCCTGCTCATCGTAAGTCAAATATGCACTCTTAACAAATCGCTTCTGCTGAGGTTGCAAACTGCACACCCCGTTACTCAAAACCTCCGGCAGCATAGGAATAACTTTGCCCGGCAGATAAACGCTATTCCCCCGTTCTTTCGCTTCTATATCCAGTGCAGAGTCCACCTTCACAAAATTACTCACATCGGCAATATGAATCCCCAATACCCAGTTGCCTTCGTCGTCTTGTTCCACACTTATCGCATCGTCAAAATCTTTCGCATCAGGCGGGTCGATTGTAACAATCACTTTACCTGTTATGTCCTCTCTGTTCTCGATGTTCTTGGGATCAAATCCCGTCGCTGCCTCACTCGCCTGCTTGTTACAACCTCCATCAAACTCGCTCGGCAGATGAAATTGGTGGATTATCGATTTTATCTCGCTGTCGTACCGTCCCGCTTTACCAAGCACCTCTACAATCACTCCCCGTGCAAGGTACTGTCCCGTAGGATACGAAAGTATCTCGACCACAACCTTGTCCTTCTGCTTCGCTCCCTTGGCACCGACATCATCTACGGAAATCGGCTCGACAAATCCCTTCCCGTCAGGCTGAACTATCCACCCTTCGCTCCGTTTCTGTAACGTCCCGACGAATCTGTTTTTCGACCGCTCCAGAATCTCAACAACTTCCCCCCGGTATCGCATCTGTCCGCCGCGTTTGCCTTCTTTTCGAACCCTCACAGCAACGATATCGCCCGTCATCGCTTCCGCCGTTGCACTTGGCGGCACAAATAAATCCCCGTGCGCGTTCGGCTCTAATGGCGTCACAAAGCCGAATCCTCTCGCGTTCGCTCGAAATGTCCCTATAACCCGCCCCGACATCGCAGGCAGACTCACCAGGCTCCGCTCACCCATTACAACGTGACCGGCCCGACGCATCTCTTCGAAAGCCGCTTTAAACTCTGGATAATCTTCAGAACTCACCCCCAACGCCTTCGCTAACTGTGCTAATTTCAAAGGCGTATAATCGGAGTGCTTCAACAACTGTACTATTCTTTTTTTGTAAATCTCCGGCATTTGACCAATCTATTAAACAACTACGAAAACGCCAAACCAATCTTTATATCGACCAAGCGCTCCCTTTATCTACAATTCAATCAACTAATGTGTTCGCCCCAAATAATGTCTGCCTTCTCACTGTGTTTCCATCTTCACGACATCCCTCGTCCGCGACCGAGGTGTTACTTTCAGCCGCTCCAGATTACCATCCCGGTACACACCTTCTACTGTGGTCTTCATGGGTGCGTGCAATTTGAATTCAACATCCCATTCCTTAGGCCACGCCGGCAAAAGCAGTATCTTTCTGCCCTCCGTCTGTATCAACATTCGCTGCAGCGCCGTCATCGTAACACACCCGTGGTCCTGGTCGGGAATCCAGTCATAGTTCGGCCCCCAGAACGCAGGAAATCGGCTCCCGCTATCTTTCGTTGAAAAATTCTTCGTCACGAATCTCGCCGCGTCTTCCGCTAATCCAAGATACGCTGCCTGTATCGCGGTCTGATACCACCCTCCCGTCCCCTTGTGTACCCGCCGGTTATACGCCTCGACGGCAATATCAAGGCCGCTCTTGCCAACCCCGAACACTTGATACGGGAAAATCGCATACAGTTCAGGATTTTCCTGGTTTCGTTTATTGCTGTACTTCTCCGCTGGAAGCAGATAACCCTTTCCATCCTCTTCTTTTATCGGTATCGCCGGCAGGTCACCCAGCGTCTTCTTCCACGCTCTCCGCTGCGCCCTCATTGTCAAATCAGTCCCAAGTTCCAGAAGCCGCGGTATAACATACCTCAATCCCGCAACCTCAGGCATCGGGTTAACGCACTTCCACCACGTCTCCAGCGACTGCGAAGGCTCAAACCGTATCTTACCCTTCTCGTCCCGCTCCCAGTGTTCATCATAGAATGTCACCGTCGCTTCCGCTATTGGCAAAAGCGTTTCACGCACAAATTCCTCGTCCCCTGTTATCGCGTAGTAGTCTAACATCATAGAGACAATCTCGATCCCGCCCTGCCATTCCCGCCGGATGTACTGGTTGATCGTCTCAGGCCCCTTATGTCCCCACCCGTAATCGCAGTTCCCGTTCGTCCCCCAGAAATACATCGTCTCAGGAAAGAACGCACCCCCGTGCTTATAATAAATCCTCGTCTTGTCCGTACACAATCCGAGCACGTCCTTATACATGCCAAATAATGGCTGCATCAGGTCAAAATCTCCCGCCGCAATCATTGACCAGTATGGCAGCCGCGTATTTTGCCACCAGAACATCCCGCCCCAGCGTCTAAAGTCACCATCGTAATGTTCATTACCAATCTGCGCATCGACCGTAAAGATTGAGCCGTTGAATTTGATAGGATACGCCCCTCGCCCGCCGCACGCGTTTATCCATCGCTGCAGCACGTATCCCCTCGACACGATAGA